>NZ_JBHWIV010000007.1:0-194005 GCF_042731675.1 Kitasatospora sp. NPDC059827
CGAGCGACGCGCCGATCTCCACCAGGGACTACTCGACCTCGCCTGCAGCATCATCTGCCTCCGGCGCCTTCGAAAGTCATTCTGAAACGATCAGTTAGTCTGCGCCTCTGGTCATCTCGCACAGACACGGGTGAGCGGCCTGGGACCAGGCCGTGACGCCGGCCCTTTGCGGGTGAGCCGCCGAAGCATGATGCCAACCATCGCCCAACGGATCATAGTCTCCGAGTGAGCAGGGCTGGTCTCGTAGTCCTTCGCCAGGCGCCGGTGGGCGGTGAGCCACGACAGCGTGCGCTCTACCGCCCACCGCTTCGGCTGGACATGGAAGCCGCGCTGACCGGGGTCCTTGCGGACGATCTCCAGGTCACGGCCGAGGATTTGCGCGACCCAGTCGACCAGGCGGCCGGCGAAGCCCTGATCGGCCCAGATCTTCTGGACGCTTGGGTGGTCGAGGCGGGTCCACAGCAACGGGCGCCTCGCGCCGTCGCGGTCCTGGATGTTCGCCGCGACGACATGGACGGCTAGGAGAAGGCCGAGGGTGTCGGTGACGATGAACCGCTTGCGGCCCTTGACCTTCTTGCCCGCGTCGAAGCCCCTGGTGGTGGCCGGGACGGTGTCGGCGGTGCGGACGGACTGCGAGTCGATCAGCCCCGCGCTCGGATCGGCGTTGCGGCCATCGGCTGCACGGACCTGGTCCCTGAGGGCATCGTGGATCCGCTCGACCGTGCCATCGTCGTGCCACCAGGTGAAGTACCAGTACACGGTAGGCCACGGTGCGAAGTCCTTCGGCAGTTGCCGCCAGGCGCACCCGGTCCGCACCACGTAGAAGACTGCATCCACGATCCGCCTCCGCGGATGCTTCTCCCGCCGCCCACCCTTCGGCCCCACTCGCGCGTGCGGCAGCAACGGTTCCACCAGCGCCCACTGCTCATCCGTCAGGTCCGACGGATACCCACCCCCAACACCGCTCACAGGATGCTCAACGACTCCGCCAGCCCCGGGGAACGGCAGATCTCAAACACGGTCTCAGCTTGTCGTTTAACCTTTTGTGGTGGTTCGTCGGGGTTTGGTGCCCTTCTTGTGGTGCGCGGGCCGGGCGTACGCCTCTCCGGTGGCCAGGACTCTGCCGACCTCGTAGCGGGCGGCGGGCCGCTGGTTCTTTGAACCGGGCGGCCGACCCGGGCCGGGGCGGGTCGGTTTCGGCGCACGCGCTGGTGAGGGGGCCTTCGTGTGCAGGTTCCGGAACCCGCGCCGGACGCGGGCGGGGGTGAGCTTGTTCGGTTCCGCTGGCTTCTCCCAGGGGTGGCGGAGGTCGGCGACAAGCGGGCGGGCGAGGCGGAGCTGGGTATGAGCGGCGATCACCAGCCAGGTCCAGCGATCGGCCGCGGCCGAGTCGCGCAGGCGCGGGCGGGTCCAACCGAGGGTCTGCTTGAACAGGCGAAAGGTGTGCTCCAGGTCGAAGCGACGGAGGAACGACTGCCAGCAGCGGTCCACGTCAGCCGGGCTGGCGCCGGTGCGCGACCACCAGAGCCAGACCGGCCGGTTCACCCCGCCGCTGGGCAGCGTCTCGACAGCGAGCCGGATCACCGTGCCTTCGAGGAGCGGCAGTTCGCCGTCGTGGTCCAGCCAGGCCGCGCGGCGGGTCAGCCTCGGGTGGAGCCGGTCCCAGGCCCGGACAGTGGCGGTGCCGTAGCGGCGGGTCGCGGTGCTGGTGACCACCCGCTCCTCGCCCCAGGTGGCGGGGTCGCCGAACACGAACTCGCCGCCGTGCTTGGGCGGCCGGCCACCGGCCGGGTTCGCCGCCGCGAACTCGGCGCGGCTGGGCGCCGGGCGGCGCATCACCCGGTCCGAGCGGAGCCGACCGAGGACCTGCACCGGCAGGTCGCCAAGTAGGTGCGCGATCCGCGGGGCGTCGTAGCCGGCGTCCATCACCACCAGCACCTCCGGATCGCCCGCCGTCCACTGCCCCGCGCCGATCAACCGGGCCACCACGTCGCGGAGTTGGGCGGCGGTGATAGCCGCGACGTCGGCGCCGGGCTCCAGCCGCACCACGTCCAGCACCGCCGTCCACGACGTTCGCCCGGTCTCCAGCGCGACCACGAAGGAGTACGGCCAGCCCGGGACCATCTGGTGCTTGGCGTCACCGCGGCCGAAGGTGTGGCAGAACGAGCGATCCGGGCATGTCTGCGCGTCCGGCCGCAGCCACGGCGAGACGTCCACCGCCAGCACCAGGCGGCCGTCCGCGGCCCGCGGCAGTGGCAGGCCGGCCAGCTCCAACCGCAGTCGATCGACGTCCACCCGACCCCGGTTCAGCGCACCGTACAGGGCACCGTGCCCACGCCGGTGCTCAGGTGCGAGCGCCAGGCCGACCAGGGTCTTCACTGGCCCGTCGCTGCACAGCACCGCGTCCGTCAGCTCGAACAGCGCGTCGCGCCGCACGGTCAGGCAGTTGTAGAAGACCCCCCGGAAGCGTGACAGTTCCGCGAACGGCTCGCCCCGCATACCCTGCTGCACCACACTCATCACTGCGGCCTTCGCGTCAAGTCCTGTACCTCTTAAGCCGAGTTCAGGATCACGTGAAGGCTATGCCCACGTCCCGGAGACACCCGAACGAGTGATCACCGGGTCCGCTTGTTCGACGCCGAACGTAGGTGAGCATCTGCTCTCGCCGTCAGGGTAGCGGGGCCCACGGGTCGTCGTACTCCATCGGGTCAGGCTGTTCGGGGTGGAGCATCGTACGCAGGCAGCGCCGCAGCCCCGTCTCGCCGGATCCGCCAGCGGCGGCCATCCAGGGCAGGTCGTCCATGGTGCGGGCGCGCTCGTCGGTGGCAAGGCGGTCGACGGCTGCGCGCAGGTCGTCGGGAGCGGTTTCGTCGGTGAGGCAGAGCCATCCGATCGCGGCGGCCAGCCGGACTTCGGGGGCTCGGGTGTGGTCCTGCCAGTACTCGCGCAGCAGGACAGTGGTCGGCGAGTGGGGGCGGGCACGGGTGATTTCGGCGGTGGCGAGGAGCAGTGCGGCACAGACGTCCGAGGCCGGCTCGGCGGCGAACCGGGCGCGGAGGGCGGTGCGGACCGTGCCGTCGAGGTCGGTGACGGTGGCCAGGGCGTAGGCGGCACGGATCCGGGTCGCCGGGACGGGGTCGTGCAGGAGGGGCAGGAGGAGGGCGGCGTCGGCGGTGATCGTGGCCCGGGCCGCGGCGACCGACCAGCCCGCCGGGTAGCCGGTCACCTCGGAGCCGTAGTCGTCGTAGTCGTCCTGCCGAGGCCCAGCGCGGTGGAGCAGCAGTTCGGCGCGGGAGGCGACTCCGAAGTAGCGGGCGCGGGCCGGGGCGGGTACCTCGGCGAGCGCGGCGATGCGGTGGGGGTGGTGTGGGTCGGCGGCGATCCGGATCAGGAACGCAACGGCGAGTGCGGCAGCCGCCCGCATGTCGTTGGCGCACATGCCGCTCACCACACCCGCGCCAGCGGGGACGGGCGACCCACCGGCGCGGAGCAGGCAGACGGCCTCCCGGACATGGTCCCCCTGCGGGAAGTTCTCCCAGGGGACTTCGTCGAGCAGGAATCTGTCCTTGGCCTCGGGCCGGACCGCAGCCGCCACCGCGCGCACGTCGAACGGCCCGTCCGCGAACGAGGACAGCTCCGCCCCATTCACCAAGGCCCGGCACATCGCGTATGTCGGGTCAGTCCGCCAGTCGCTCATGCCCTGTCTTCCGCCGTCGAGTCCGATTGGAGCAGATCATGCCCGAACGGACCGACATCGATGGCACGGTACTTCCCTGGCACCGCTCGGGAACGCGGTGCTTCCCCGAACGGACCGCGCGAACGCGTGATCGTCAGGCTCACCAGTTCGTAGCTGGACGTTAAACGACAAGCTCAGAGCCGTCGATGCGCAAGATGCAGTTCCTGGCCCAAGAGGAGAACGTGGACCAGCCCTGGCCAACGGGCTTCCGGTTCGCCGACCGGACCCGGGCCCGTCACGCCGAGGTGCACACCCTGCTTGCCGCGGGCCACGGCAGACGCGCCGTCCAACGGCAGCTCGGCATGACCTACCGCACGGTCAAGGCCCTGGCCGACGCCGCGAACCCGGAGGAGCTCTTCCAGGGTCAGTGGCAGAACCGCCCATCCGTCCTCGACGACTACAAGCCCTACCTCGACGACCGCTGGAACGACGGCTGCACCAATGCCTGGAAGCTCTGGGAGGAGATCGTCCCGCTCGGCTGCAAGGGCAGCTACCAGCGCGTCAATGCCTACCTGCGGCAGAAGCGGACCTCGCCACGGCCGGTGACCGCCCAGCCGCCGTCGCCCCGTACCGTCGCCGGCTGGATCTTCCGGCGGCCCACGGCGCTCTCCGGGGTCGAGCAGCTCCAGCTCAAGACGGTCCTGGCCGGCTGCCCCGAGCTGGACGTCCTGACCCGGCACGTCCTCACCTTCGCCGTCATGCTGACGGAACGCCAGGGCGAACGGCTCCTGGAATGGCTCGCCGCGGTCCGCCAGGACGACCTGCCCAGCCTCTACACCCTCGCGTGTCCGAGACAGCAACCGGCGGCGTGGGCGCCGCCGGCGACAGGCCCGGTTCGGGAGCACCGCGGGTGGCCCTGGTCACCGGCGCGGGGCGCGGCCTCGGCGCGGCGATCGCCACCCGACTGCACGCGATTGGGCTGCGGGTCGCCTTGCTCGAGCGCGACGGAGACGCCGTGGCCGAAGTCGCCCGAGGGCTCGACCCCGGGCTGGGCAGCGCGCTGGCGCTGACCGTCGACGTGGACGACACCGCGGCGGTGGAAGCGGCGCTGGGGGAGGTCGAGGGCAGGTGGCACGCGCCCGACATCCTGGTCAACAACGCCGCCCGCACCGTGCCGGGATCGGTCTGGGACATCGCACTGGACGAGTGGGACGCCGTCATGACGACCAACCTCCGCAGCGTCCTCGTGCTGACCCGGCTCTGCGCGGCGCCGATGCGGCAACGCGGCTGGGGTCGCGTCATCAACCTGTCCTCCCTGGCGGGCCAGCAGGGCGGGACGCTCGCCGGCGCGCACTACTCCGCGGCCAAGGCCGGCGTCCTGGCGCTCACCAAGGTCTTCGCCCGGGAACTGGCCCCCTACGGGGTCACCGTCAACGCCGTCGCGCCTTCGGCCGTCCTCACTCCGGCCGTGGACGAACTCGGCGCCGCGGCGGTGGCCGAGGCGGCGAAGGGCATCCCCGTCGGACGCCTGGGCAGGCCGGAGGAGGTCGCCGCCCTCGTGGCCTACCTGGCGGGCGAGGACTCCGGCTTCGTCACCGGCGCCACCTTCGACATCAACGGCGGGACACACATGCGCTGATGACCTGAGGGGCGTGGCTGGGTATTGGGGTGGAACACCCCCGTGGCAGACCGGGACGGCCACCGGACGGCCAGCCGGTCGGTGGCCTCCCGGGGCGAGACGGCAACGGGAGAGGGCTCACCGGCTCCGATCCGGGAGCAGGGCCCGTACAGCAGGTGAGGCGGTATGGCCGCGCGATGTTGGCCCGACCGGATGGCGGCTGTTCGCCGTTCGGCGTGCCGGGTCGTCGGCGGACCGGGCGGGTCCCGGTGCGCGGGTTAGGTTCGGGCCCGTGACCGGCAACGACGCGGTCCTGGCGTTGATGGTGGTCACGGCGCTGGGCTTCGACTTCACCAACGGCTTCCACGACACCGGCAACGCGATGGCGACCTCGATCGTCACCGGCGCGCTCCCGCCGCGCGTCGCGGTCGCGGTGTCGGCGGTGCTGAACCTGGTCGGCGCGTTCCTGTCGACCGCTGTGGCGGCGACCATCGCCAACGGCCTGGTCGCCAGCGGGCAGGTGACCCTGACAGTGGTGTGCGCCGGTCTGACAGGCAGCATCCTGTGGAATCTGGCCACCTGGTTCCTCGGGATCCCCTCCAGTTCCTCGCACGCGCTGATCGGCGGGGTGGTCGGGGCGACGGTGGCGGCGGCCGGGGTCTCGGCGGTCAAATGGCAGGGGCTGGTCTCCAAGGTGGTCGTGCCCGCCGCGCTGTCGCCGTTCATCGCCGGCGGGGTGGCCGTGGCCGGCACCCTTCTGGTCTACCGCCTCACCCGTGGCGTGCCCGAGGGCCCGCGCGGGCGCGGGTTCCGGCTGGGCCAGATCGGCTCGGCCTCGATGGTCTCGCTCGCCCACGGCACCAACGACGCGCAGAAGACCATGGGCGCCATCACCCTGGCCCTGATCGCCAATGGCACCCTGCCGACCGGAGCGCGGGCACCGGACTGGGTGGTCGTCTCCTGCGCGGTGGCGATCGCCCTGGGCACCTACGTCGGCGGCTGGCGGGTGATCCGCGCGCTGGGCAAGGGGCTGGTGGAGATCGAACCGCCGCAGGGGATGGCCGCCGAGTCGGCCTCGGCCGCCGTGATCCTCTGCTCCACCGACTTCGGCTACTCGCTGTCCACCACGCACGTGGCCACCGGGTCGATCCTGGGCTCGGGGATCGGCCGGAGGGGCGCGGCGGTTCGTTGGCAGCTGGCCCGCCGGATGGCCACGGCCTGGCTGCTCACCCTCCCGGCCGCCGCGGCGGCCGGCGCGGTGGCCTACTGGGTCGCGAACGGGATCGGCGGAACGGCCGGGGTGGTGGTGATCCTCGTCGTGCTGGTGCTGGCGTCGACCGCCTTCTTCGCCGCCTCCCGCTACCCGCCGGTGACGCCGGAGAACGTCAATGCCGCATGGACCGGTTCGGTGGCCCCGGAGCCGGTCAAGGCCAAGGACGAGGTGGGCCCGTGAACTCCTGGGTCAACCTGGACGCGCTGTGGCGGATCGTCGTGGTGGGGCTGCTCACCGGCGCCGGCCTGCCCGCGCTGTTCGCCCTCGGCCTGCGCCTGCTCAATCCGACCCGTGCGGAGGGTTCGGCCGACCGGCCCACCGCCGGGGCGGTCGGCTACGCCCTGGCCGGACTGGTCTTCGCGGTGGTGCTTGCGGCGATCGGCTGGGGCATCTCCGTCATCGTCAACCACCGCTGACCGCCCGACGCCCAGGCCGTCGCCGGGCAGTTCGGTGTAGCGGGTGTTCCGGCCGTCGCCCGGGCGGATGCGGGCGACGCGAAGCGTGTTCATCAGGCTCCGTGAGACGTAGAACTCCTGTTCGGCATCCCAGTCGGGCCGGAAGTGAGGTACAGGGAGCCGGGGACCCTGTTCCAGCCGGACCACCGGTTGGAGTTCCGGTCCAAGAGGAGGTTGTAGTAGGCGTGGCCGTCGTCGCCGACGCGGAACATGACCAGGCGCTGGGTACGGGCGTCCACGTCGCCGACCGCCAGCGTGGGCGGGAGGCGGGTGCGGGCGTTGCCCGGCATCTGCCGCCAGGTGCCGTCGCCGTGCCGCCACCAGATCCGGTCGTCCTCGCCGCGGGTGGCCTCGTAGGTCCCGTTGTCGTGTCAGAGAGCACGGGGACCGCGCGGGGCCGCCCTCGTTGATCCAGCCGCCTTCGGTCGCCGCTACGGCGGGTGAGGCCGAGAGTCCGACCGCCAGGCCGAGTCCGGCCAACACCACTCCCGCCACGCGGGGTGCGCGAGCGACTGCGGCGCGGAGGACGGGCATGCGTTGCGATCCCGCACGCTGGCGCCGCCGGAGGCGTGCGGCGGTGCCGTGAGCGCACGGAGGCCTGCCTGCGGATGAACGCGACCGACCGGCCGGCCCGCCGGTCGGCTCCCGGGGTGTGGCTACCCGGCCGCGGCCAGGTGGGTGCCGAAGAAGTCGGCCAGTTTCGCGATGGCGGGGGCGACGTACCGCTCCTTGTCGTAGAGGTCGAACCGACTTCGGCGCACTCGCCCACCGGGAGCGCAACCTGATCCGCCTCACCTTCCTCTACGACGCCTACCGTGCCCTGTACGCGGACTGGCCCCGCGCGGCGCGCGACTGCGTCGCCACGCTGCGCATGGAGGCCGGGCGGCACTCCGAGGATCGTGAACTCGCCTCATTGATAAGTGAGTTGATGAACCGTGACGCGGACTTCCGGAAGTGGTGGGCCGACCATCGGGTGTGCGGCCCCCGGCAGCTCAGCAAGACCTACGTCCACCCGGTGGCCGGCCCGCTGACCCTCGATGTCCAGCAGTTCACCGTCGACACCCGGCCCGACCAGCAACTGATCGCCTACACCGCGCCTCCCGGCTCCCCGGCCCACGAGGGGCTGCGGTCCCTCCTCCAGCGGGTACCGGTTCCGCACGGATGACGTCGGAGCACGGAGCCCCTGCGGAGACGTTGTTGGAAAACGCCTATCCGGCAACGCCTACATCGGCCCGGACGGGCTCGGCAGCATCAAGGGCTGCCACCCCACGGTGCGTCGGCCCGGCAGAGCCGGTCTGGACGAGGCCAAGGCCAAAAACGTGTGGCGGGCGACCGACGGGCTGACCGGAACCAGCCGATGAACCACCTTGAAGCGGCCGCATGCCCGGGCTGCGGCGGGCATGCGGATGCTCCTGTCCGTCGGCGGCGCGGCAGGATGCCCAGGGTCCGGCCGGCCCGGTGGGGTAGTGCTCCATGTGTGCGACTTTCCGTGACGCCGAGAACTCGTACAGCAACTGCGTCCCTGTGTGCCGCCGAGGTCTTCCAGTCCCCGGATGCCGAGCGCATTCTTGGTGAGCTGCCGACAACGGCGTGGGCGGCGGAGCGGGGGCGATCATGGACTACCGTGCTGTGCTCGAAGAGGTCGCCGCCACGGCCCGGTCGGCTGCCGGGGTGGGAAGGGTCGCCGAATACATCCCGGCCCTGGCGGCAGCCGACCCGACGGCGTTCGGCTTCGCGGTCGCCGACCTCGGTGGGCAGGGCGGCGTCGACGGTGTCGGTGACTGGGAGGCCCCGTTCTCGATCCAGTCCGTGTCCAAGGTCTTCACGCTGGCGCTGGTGCTGGCGGCGGACGGAGAAGGCCTGTGGGCCAGGGTCGGCAAGGAGCCGTCCGGCTCCCCGTTCAACTCCCTCGCCCAGCTGGAGCGCGACCGGGGCGTGCCCCGCAATCCCTTCGTCAACGCCGGCGCCCTGGTGGTCACCGACCGCCTGCAGGACCTGACCGGCGACGCCAGCTCGGCCCTGCGCGACTTCCTGCGCGCCGAGAGCGGTGACCCGCGAGTCGACTTCGACCGGGGCATCGCCGCGTCCGAGCTCCGTCACGGCCACCGCAACGCCGCTCTCGCCCACCTGCTCGCAGACCACGACCGCCTCGCCAACCGGGTCCGTACCGTCCTGCACCACTACTACCTGCAGTGCTCGATCACCATGAACTGCCGGACCCTCGCGCTGGCCGCACGCTTCCTGGCCCGGCACGGACTGCGCGCCGACGGCACCCGCCTGCTCACCCGCAGCGAGGCCAAGCGCGTCAACGCGGTCATGCTCGTCGGCGGAACCTACGACGAGGCGGGTGAGTTCGCCCACCGCGTCGGCCTGCCCGCCAAGAGCGGCGTCGGCGGTGGCATCCTGGCCGTCGTCCCCGGCCGCTGCACCCTGTGTGCCTGGGGCCCGGCCCTGGACCCGCACGGAAACTCCACCGCCGCACTCGCCGCACTCGACGCCTTCACCACCCTCACCGGCTGGTCGGTCTTCTGAGGTCCGCGTCTGCGGGGCTACACCCGGTGGTACGGCTCACCGAGTGCGGTGCAGACTGCCGCCTGCGCCAGGGCCTGTTCGGCGGCGGCCGCTGCGGGGCGGCCAGCCCGAAGATGGTGGGGACCAGGATGGTCACCGGCCCCGCCCGGCCGCGTCGGTGTAGGCCACGCTGCTGTAGCCGGCGGCCTGGCCGTCGTGGCCCCACACGGTGCCGCAGGGGAAGACGGCCTTGCGCAGATCGAGCCCGTAGCCGTTCCCGGACGGGTCCTTCGGGTCCTCGGGGACGGTGGTCCTCATCTCGGCGAGCTGGGCGGCGGGCAGCAGTCGGCACGGACAGCAGGGCCTGGTCGAAGCCCGCTCAGTCGGCGGCGGTGGACACGATCCCGCCCGCGGCCCAGCATCCGCACGGTGATCGCGCTGCCGCCCGGGGCCAGGCCCGGCGGCCACCGGTCCACGCGAGCGCCCGGCGGGGTGGGGAATTGACGGCAGCACTGACAGCTGCCCTTGCTATCGGCACGGAATGCCCGATCTGCGTGGGATCGCGCGACGGTGGGTGGGTGGAAGGGCACCGAGAGGCCGGTGACGCGACGCGATCAGGGGCCGGGCGGCCCATCAATTACGGTGCGCATCACCGGCATTCGACAGCTGGCGCCGGCGGGCTTTCAGTCGCTGCTGACGATCCGGCGCAGGAATGTGACGGCTCTCGTGCCGGGCCGTGGGGCTACTCCGGTGCCGTCCGGACCGTCAGGGCGGCCTCGCGGACGTCCGGGTGGGGGTGGCGGCGCAGGGTGCGGAGGGTGGCGCGCCAGTGGGGGTGCCAGTTGGTGCGGGGGCCCAGGGCGTGGGTGAGGGCGACGGCGAACAGGCCGTGGACGCAGGTGGCGTGGGCGGTGAGTTGTTCGACCACGCGGTGCAGGACCGCCGGGTCGCCGGGGCGGCGGGTGGCGTTGAGTCGGTTGCGCAGGGCCTCGGCCGTGCGGGCGGCGGGTAGCGGGCGGTCGGCGTGGAGCGTGGCCAGCGCGTCGAGCTCGGTGAGCAGGCGGTCGTACGGCGCGTCGAGGTCCAGGGCGGCGGCCCGCAGGTGGAGGGCGAGGGGTGCGAAATCGGGGGCTGTGGACAGGAGTTCGGCTGCCTCCCGGGCCGCTGCCACGGCTGCCGCGGTGGGGCGGTCACCCACGCCCACGCCGAGTCGGGTCGCCAGGAAGTCGATCCGTTGCCGGGCCGGCCGGTCGCGGTCAGGCGTCGCGTCCAGCTCGTCCGCCGCTGTGTGCTCGCTCGCCAGCAGCGCCGTCAGCGCCTCGGCCAGTCGGCGGCCGGTGCCGCCGGTGGCCAGCACCACGAGGCCGCTCGCCGAGGACCGCCAGGAGGAGCGGTTGGCGAGGTCGACGGTGCCCGCCAGCAGGAGGTCCTCCGCCTCGGGGTACCAGGGCGCCCAGGAGACCAGCAGGTCGAGCGCGGCCTGGGCGGTCTCCGGGTCGTCACCGCTCGCCACCCGGCTCACCAGGGCGGCGTAGCGGGGGCGGTCGGCGGCGGGCAGGTCCAGCGGGCGGGTGCGCAGCACCGCGTACCGGGCGACGGGCGGGCCCGCCGCGGCGCCGTCGAGCATCCGCCAGGCCGCGGGCGCGGGGAGCAGCTTGACGGCGGCGGCCACGGCGGCCGCCCGTACGTCGCGGTGCTGTTCGGGCAGGTCGTGCACCTCGGTGAGGAGCGCGAGCGCGGTGTCCAACGGCAGCAGGCGGGCGACCAGGCGGACCAGTTCCTTGCGGCTGGTGACCTTCGTCCCGCCGCCGACGGCTGTCCCGGCGCTGCCGGCGGGCCCGGGCAGCAGCGTCGCCCGCAGCACGGGTGCCAGTCGCGAGGGCGTGACGAAGCCGGCGGCCCGCCCGGCCGCGTACAGGGCGACCCGGGCCCGGTCGTCGCCCGCGTGGGCCAGCAGCAACGGCAGTGCCTCGGCGGGCCGGTCCGTCCGGACCAGGGCCCCGAGCGCGGCCTCGGCGAGCACGGTGTCCGGGGACTCGGCGTACCGGTGGACGGTGGCGAAGCCGAGTTCGGGGATCGCCGCCAGGGTGCGCAGGTGCCCGGCCCGGGTGTGCACGGGCAGCGAGGCGTCGTCCGCCGCCCCGGCCAACAGGCGTGCGGCGGCCGCGCGTTGCCGGGGCACCCAGCACTCGATCCCGTCGGTCGGCGGCAGCCAGCGCGACCCCGCCGCCAGGAAGCGCCCGTACGGCGGGGTGGCGCCGAGCACGGTGTCGAGCAGGTCGGTGCGCTGTCGGGCCAGCACGACGAGCACCTGTGGCAGGACGGCGGCCGAGGGCTCCAGGTCCAGGACCCGGGCCACCCGCTCGCCCCGGGTCGCCGGGTCGGCGAGCCAGTGGCCGACGGCCTGCCGGACGGTCGCGTTGTCGCCGAACTGGACGGCTTCCCGGAGGAGTTCCTGCAGTTCGGGCAGGCGGTGGGCGCGTCGGCCGAGGGCCCCGGCCAGGGCGAAGGTCAGGGTGTGGTCAACCTTGTCCGCGCCGGCCGTCAGCCACGGTCGCAGCGCCTCGAAGACCTGGACCTCCTGGCCGCGCCGCAGAGTGGTGTCCAGTCGGCCCAGCGGAATGCTGCCGAGCGCCCCGGAGAGCTGCCGCAGGGCGGCCAGGGCCCAGCCCAGCAGGGCCTGTTCGCCGCTCGTGGCGTGCTCGCGCAGCACCCCGAGGGCGAGCTCGGAGAGTGCCTGGCGGGTGTGCCAGGAGGTGTCCCGGGCCTCGACGGCGTCGGTGACGATCCGGGTGAGGGCGTCGGCCGCCGCGCCGGTGAGGAGCGCGGGCGGGACGGCCGCCAGCGCGGCCAGGGCGGGGGAGCGGACCGGGTCCTGCTCGTTGCGCAGTCGCGCCAGCTCGTCGAGCAGCTCCCCGACCGCGGCCGCGTCGCCCGAGCGGGCCGCGTTGCGCACCAGCAGCGGGTAGGCCAGCGCCCGGTCCTCCGCGGCGGGCCGGCGGGTGGCCGCGAGCAGCCGGGGCCGGGCCTCGGCCACCGGCAGGTGGGCGACGTGGGCCAGCACGACGGACCACGCGGCGCCGCGCTCGGCGGCCTGTTCGGCCATCCGCCGGGCCTCGGCCTGCGCCCGACGGCGGGGCAGCGCGTCGAGCACGGCCTCGGACAGGTCGTGGTGGCCCTGGTCCCGGTCGGCGGTGGCGTGGTCGTAGAACGCCTCGCGGCGGGACGGCGGCAGGGCGCGCAGCAGCCGGGCGAGCCACATCGGGGCGGTGCTCCAGGCCCGGCCCAGGTCCGCCAGCTCGGGCGTGTCGAGCCGGACGGCCCGGGTCAGCGCGCTGCGGGAGATCGACGCGGTGGCGGCCCGCTCGGGCACGGTGATCAGTCGGATGGTCCGGCCGGGCGCGGCGGTCAGCAGCCGGCCCAGGCACTGCTGCACCGGCGCCGGCAGGCGGGTGGGGCAGTGGCGTTCCAGCAGGTCCAGCACCCGCTCCGGCCGGTTCCCGGCCACGGCTGCCAGGGCGTCCCCGTTGCGGTACCACCAGGCGGTGCGGGGGGACTCGGGCAACTCGTCGAGCTGCCGGGCCAGTTCGTCCAGCAGCAGGTCGGGGTGGCGGCGGGCCAGCTGGTGCCAGTTGGTGAAGGCCGGGAACAGTCCGGGCAGGAGCTCGGCCACGGTCCCGGGCCCGCAGCCGGGCAGCAGCCTGGCGGCCGCCGCGTCCCCCCAGGACTGTCGGAAGGAGTGCAGCAGCCGCTCCGCCAGCTCGGTGCGGCCGTGGGCCACGATCAGGGTGGTGAGCCGGCGGCGCAGCACGGCCGGCGCGTCGGCCAGCGCCGCGGCCAGCGCCTCGTCCGGGACGGGCAGGTGGAGCGCGGCCTTCAAGGCCTGACGGCTGACGGCCGGGTCGGGATCGGTGAGCCGGGCGGCGACGAAGGCGGCGTCCTCGGCGATGGTGGCGGCGACTCCGGCCAGTCCTCGACCGTAGGCGCCACGCGTGTCCAACTCGGCCAGCAGCGGGCGGAGTTGCTCCGGGTTGTTGCCGTGGCGCAGCTCCTTGGTCCAGGTGGCGAGCCGCCGCATCCGGGCCGGGTGGGCGAGCGGATCGAGCTCGGCGAGGAGGTGGTCGACGGTTTCGGCGGGAGTCTGCGGTGCGCTGGACATGCCCGTCATTCAACCTGCCTGCCGCCCCTGCCGTCGCACGGTTTTCGGGTGCGGCGGGCGCGGTGGGTGCGGTGGGTGCTGGGGGCGCGGCGGGCGCTGGGCGGGGCGGGCGGGGCGGGCGGGGCTGGTGGGGCCGGGTTCGGGACGGGCTCAGGTGGTCGACGGGGTCAGTGCGCCGGGCGCTTGGCGAAGACCTGGTGGTCCGCTGGCGCGGGCGGGGCGCTCGGGCCCGCCACCAGGTTGCGGCTGGTGGACTCGAACAGGACGGTGCCGCCGTGCGCGTCCACGTGCGGGGTGGTGGCTCGGCTGCTGTCCCGAGGGTCGGCGAACGCGGCGGAGGACGTCGGGTGCCCCCCGGCCGGGGGCGCCAGGTCAGGTGCGGTCCGCCCCGGGGGTGTCGAGGAGGTCGGTCACCAGGCGCTGGGCGTAGGTGGCGTCGAGGCCGGACGGGCGGAAGAGGATGCGGTACATCAGGGGGGCGACGACCCGGTCCATGGTCGTCTCGACGTCGGGGGCGGGTTCGCCGCGGTCGGTGGCGCGGGTGAGGATGGCGTCGAGCTGTTCGGCCGCGTAGGCGGAGCACTGGCCGGCGTTGCTGCCGTCCGGGTCGCCGAGCAGGGCGTCGCGGGTGTAGGCGCGGCCCGAGGGGGAGGCCATCTCGTCGAGGAACTGTTCGGCCCAGGCGGTGAGGTCGGCGCGCAGGTCGCCGTGGTCGGCCGGTGCGCCGTCGGGGCGCAGGCGTTCCACGGCGACGTCCGAGAGCAGCTCGGCCAGGTCGCCCCAGCGGCGGTAGATCGTCGACGGGGTGACCTCGGCGCGCTGGGCGACCAGGGGGACGGTGAGCGCGTCCCGGCCCACCTCGGTCAGGAGTTCGCGGACGGCGGAGTGCACCGCGGCCTGGACCCGGGCGCTGCGCCCGCCGGGGCGGACCATCTGCTTGCGGCTCATGACTCCACTTTAAAGCACAGTTCTTGCGTTTAGCGGAGATCTCTTTGGGGCCCTGAACCGAGTGCGAGAGTTCCGGTCCGGGTGGCACGAGGTCTGCGTGACTGAGCAATTCCCCTTCCTGTGGCCGCACGAGCCCGCCACCCTGGACTACCACGCAGCCGAGGCCGGCTCCTGGTGCCAGGCGGTGGACGTCCTCGGCCTCGGCGTACGCGAACACGTCCTCGATCGCCCTCGATGGTGTGCAGCCGGATCCCGGGCTGGTCGGGCACGGCGAACCCGCGCGCCGCCTACGCCTGCCGCCGCTCCCACTGCTCCTTCGTGATCTCGTACCGCACACCCCCGAGCTCGGAACCCTCGACCGCCATCATGAAGTCCGGCGTGGGGATGTTCTCCGCGAGCGTCATCCCGAGCTTCTCCATGACGTTACGCGAAGGGCGGTTCACGGTCATCGTCTCGGCCCAGACCATGCGGATGCCGAGCTCGGCGAACCCCTTCGCCAGCAGCGCCTGCGAGACTTCGGTGGCGTAGCCCCGGCCCCAGGCCGCCTGGCGCAGGCGATAGCCGAGTTCGGCCTCCTCACGCGGGCCGCTGCGCCGCGGACGCAGGCAGAACCAGCCGACGAACGCGCCGCCGTCCTTCTCGTGCGCGGCGAACAGGCCGAGGTCATGATTCCAGCGTTCGTAGCCGGCGAGGATGCTGGGGATGGCGAGGTCGCGGACCTCCTCCGGCGGGGTCGGAGCGCCGCCGTTCAGGTAGCGCATCACCGCCGGGTCGCTGTCCAGCTCGATCAGCAGGTCCGCGTCGGCGGCGGCGAAGGGGCGGAGGGTCAGGCGCTCGGACTCGAGGTAGGTGGTCACGTGAGGATCTTGGCCGAGACGGGTCGGACGGTCCAGGGAGTTTTCGTCCCGGGGTTTGGAGGTCAGGTTCCGCGCCAGATCGGCGTGCCGGCCACGGCGGCCCTGCTGTCCGTCGTCGAGGTGAGGCACGGGCCTGCCCGAACGTGATCACGAGGTCCCGGGGCCCGCTTCCGGCCCCGGGACGGGATATCCGATCTGCGTCAGATCATCGTCGAGATCGGCGAGGTCGACATCCGGGTTCAGCGCGGATACGACGCTCTGGGTGAGAGGCTGCAGCGCATAGACGTGACGAACGGCCTCGATGTCCACCGCGACCTCGTAGTACTCCTCTGCGAACTGTTGATACGCCTCGGGACGGCCATCGGTCAGAACGTCGAACAACCATTCCGCGCTGCCGCCGTCCTCCACCCCCGCCGGCAGGGCCTCGATGGCCCCGGCCCTCCACGCGGAGCCTGCCTGTTCACGCCAGAAGCACACGGTTGCCCGCGGTGTCCCGTCCTCTTCGCTGAACGCAGGCTCCGCAACGTGGTGGAGAAATGCCGCCGGCACCCCGTCGAACAACCCGGGCCACGGGACCGGGGGCGTGACCCGATACGGACTCATCGGCGACTCATGATCGAAGCCACGGGCATACGCGCCCGCCGGCGAGAAGACGATCGAGTAGTCATTGCCGCACCCGTCACGCATCGAGGCCATCTCCTCGGTCGGCGACCACCGGGAGTCGAACGAGTAGAACCGGGACCCCCAGTCCGGGCTCAGGATGGCGTCCAGGACGGCCATGGCGCGGGAGCGATCCCGAACGGTAGAGATCTCCGGCAGCTGACGGGTTACTTCATAGACGGACACGTGCCTTATCCAAGCCGATCCCGCTGACAGAACCCACACCGCCCACGTGACATCGCCGCCCGCTCCGAAGCCATGGTCGTGGCGATGACCAACCTCATGACCCGCCGACTCACCAGCGAAGCCACCCCCACCTGGCAGGGAACCTGACCTCAGAACTCAGGGACGAAGCGCCCGGTCAGCGGGGCTCGCTCAGCAGGTCGGCCCGGCTCGCGAGTGTTCGGGCGGGATGTGCCCGCTCCGGCTGCGTCCGCTCGTAGGCGTGGCCCACCCGCAGCAGGGTCCGCTCGCCGAGGGGGTGTCCGAGCAGTTGCAGGCCGATGGGCAGGCCCGCCGTGTCGTGGCCGACCGGGACGGACAGGGCGGGCACCCCGGTGATGTTCGCCGGGGCGGAGAGGCGGACGTAGGCGTCGGAGACGCCCTCGACCGTGCCGTCGGGCCAGGTGACGGTGGCCTGGCCGACCCGGGCCGCGGTCATCGGGACGGTCGGGGCGGCGATCACGTCGACCTCCTCCAGGACGCGGGCCCACTCGTCGCGCATCAGGGTCCGGGCGCGTTGGGCGCGCAGGTAGTCGCCGGCGCCGAGCAGCTCGCCGGCCTCCAGCAGGACCCGCACGTCCGCCCCGTACAGCTCGGGGACGGTGCGCAGGGTGCGCGCGTGGTACGCGGTGGCCTCCGGCACCATCAGGCCCCACTGGGTGGCCTGGAGGTAGCGGGTCAGCGGGATGTCGACCTCGACGAGCCGGGCGCCGAGCTCCGCCAGGTGGCCGACGGCCCGGTGGACGGCATCCGCCACCTCCGGGTCGACGTGGTCGAAGTAGTGGTTGGTCGGCACGCCGACGCGCACGCCCGTCAGGTCCGCGGCCCGCCCCGGGTCCCGCTGCGGCCGGTGGTCGACGGCGGGGGTGTCCAGCGAGGCGGGGTCGCGCGGGTCGTGCCCGGCGAGGGCGGTCAGGACGAGGGCGGCGTCCTCGACGGTGCGGGTGATCGGCCCGACGTGGTCGAGGGACCAGGACAGCGAGGTGACGCCGTGTCGGGGGACCAGGCCGTACGTCGGCTTGAGGCCGACCACGCCGTTGAGCGCGGCGGGCACCCGGATCGAGCCGCCGGTGTCGGTGCCGAGCGCGAAGGTCGCCGCCCCGGCCGCCACCGCGACGGCGGACCCGCCGCTGGAGCCGCCGGCGACCCGGGAGGCGTCCCAGGCGTTGCCGGTCTGCGGGGTGGTCAGGCCGTAGGCGAACTCGTGGGTGTGGGTCTTGCCGACCAGGACGGCGCCGGCGGCCCGCAGCCGGGCGGTGACCGTGCTGTCGGCGCTCGCGCGGTGCTCGGCCCGGACCCGGGAGCTGGCCGTGGTCGGCAGGCCGGCGACGTCGATCAGGTCCTTGAGGCCGACCGGGACGCCGTGCAGCGGCCCCCGGTGGTGGCCCCGGGCGATCTCCCGCTCGGCCTCGCGCGCCGCGGCGCGGGCCTGCTCCCCGGTGACCGTGACATAGGCCCCGACCTGCGGCTCCACCCGCTCGATGCGGTCGAGGACGGAGTCGACCAGTTCGACGGGGGACAGTCGCCGCTCCCGGATCTGCTCGGCGGCCTCGGCGAGGGTCAGCTCATACGGCTGCATCGTTCTTCTCCTTCTTCTCCTGCTCCGGCTCCTGCTCCGGCTCCTGGTGGCCCGCGTGCTCCTGCGTCGCGCGGTAGGCGCTGCCGGGCGGGGTGTCCCCGAAGTCCAGTTCGCGCAGGACGGCGACGACGGAGCGGATGTGTTCGGCGGTGGCCGCGACCTCGGTGTGGCGGTCGTCGGGCAGCGGGAGTCCGGCCAGGGCGGCCCAGCGGGCGGCCTCGGGCGGGGTGAGGGCGGGCGAGGACATGGAGGATCCCTCTTCCGGTCGGGCGGGAACGGCGGAGCGCCCCGCCGAGAAGCTAAAAGCTAACGGCTTGCTTTAGTGCGACTGTAGGTTCTATCGTCACTTAACGCAAACACATTGCTTTTACGGGAGGGAGTCCCATGTCCGGCCTTCTGTCAGGCCCCCTGTACAGCCGTCTGACCGGCCGTCTGTCCGGCCCCGTGGCGCGCGCCTCCGCCCACCGGAGGAACCGCGCGGCGACCTTCGCCCTCGACGCGTCGGTCCTGGCGGCCCTGCTGGCCGCATCCAGCGCCCCGACCCCGCTGTACCCCGTCTACCAGGACCGCTGGGGCCTCTCCGCGCTCGCCGTCACGGTCGTGTTCGCCGCGTACTCCCTGGCCCTGCTGTCGGCCCTGCTCACCACCGGCGCGCTCTCCGACCACCTGGGACGGCGCCCCGTACTGGCCGGCGCACTCCTCGCGGAGGCCGCCTCGATGCTGCTCCTGGCCTCGGCGGACGGCGCCGCCTCCCTGACTGCGGCCCGCCTCCTGCAAGGAGCGGCGACCGGCGTGGCCACCAGCGCCGCCGGCGCGGCCCTCCTCGACCTGGCCGACCCCCGGCACCCCGGACGCTCCGCCCTGACCAACACCATCGCCCCGGTCGCCGGCATGGCGGCGGGCGTCCTCGGCTCCACCCTCCTCGTCCGCTTCGCCCCGGCCCCCACCACCACCGTCTACCTGCTGCTGGCGGCACTCTTCGCGGCCCAGGCGATCGCCGTCGCCTTCACCGCCGAGACGGCCCGCCGCCAGCCGGGCGCACTGCGGTCGCTGCGCCCGCGACTCGCCCTCCCGCCCGCGGCGCGCCGCACCCTGCTGACCACCGGCACCGCCGTCGTCGCCGTCTGGGCCCTGGGCGGCTTCTACTCCTCCCTCGGTCCGGGCCTGGTGCGCCTGGCCGCCCCCGAGGCCCCGCAGGCAGCCCGCGGCATGGTCTTCTTCACCCTCAGCGCCACCGCGACCCTCACCGTGTGGGCCCTGCGCCGCGCCGACCCCCGCACCGCCGTCACCCTCGGCTGCCTGGCCGTCCTGCCGGCCGCGCCCCTCGCCCTGGCCGGACTGCACGGCGCCGGAGCCCCCGCCGTCCACGGCGGCGCGGCCCTGGCCGGCGCGGCCTTCGGTGCCGTCTCCCAGGGGACCCTGCGCCTGCTCCTCGCCCCGCTCGCCGAACGGGACCGCGCCGCGACCCTCGCCGCGTACTACGTCCTCAGCTACCTCTCCATGAGCCTGCCCGCCATCGCCGCGGGCGCCGCCACCCGGCAGTACGGGCTCGGGACCACCTCCCACGCCTACGCCGCCGTCGCCGCCCTGCTCGCCGTGGCGGCCCTCGCGGCCCTCGCCGGGTCACGGCGCCGGGCGGCCGCGGCCCACCCCGACCGCTGACGAACACCCACCGACGTACAGCCCACCGAAGAACAAAGGAACGACAGACCGTGCAGACCCCCTCCGCCACCCCCGCCCCCTCCTGGACCGTCGGCGACCTCACCGTCCACCGCATCGACGAAGTCCCGCTGCCGCCGGCCACCGGGCCGTGGCTGCTGCCCGACGCCACCCCCGAGGTGGTGGCCGGTCACGACTGGCTGCGCCCCGACTTCGCCGGCCAGGACGGCGTCCTCCACCTCGACAGCCACAGCTTCGCGTTCGTCGTGGACGGGCTGCGGGTGCTGGTCGACACCGGCATCGGCAACGGCAAGCAGCGCGCCAACCCGGCCTGGCACGACCTGCGCACCGACTACCTGGAGCGCCTCACCGCGGCCGGGTTCGCGCCGGAGAGCGTGGACCTGGTGGTCCTCACCCACCTGCACGCCGACCACGTCGGCTGGAACACCCGGTGGGAGGACGGCGCGTGGGTGCCGACCTTCCCCGCCGCCCGCTACCTCACCGCCCGCGCCGAGCGGGAGTTCTGGGCCGGGTACGACATGGACGAGGCCCGTGCGCAGATGTTCCGCGACTCGGTCCTCCCGGTCGAGCGGGCCGGACAGCTCGACCTGGTCGACGTCCCGGCCGAGGGCGTGCAGATCGTCCCGGGCCTGAGGCTGATCCCCACCCCCGGCCACACCCCCGGGCACATCGCCGTCGAACTGGCCGACCGCGGCGAGACCGCGCTGATCACCGGCGACTGCGTGCACCACCCGGTGCAGCTCGCCCACCCCGCGATCGGCGCCTGCGTCGACATCGAGCCCGAGCGCTCCGAGGCCACCCGCCGCGCCCTGCTCGCCTCCCTGGCCGGCACCGACGCCCTGCTGCTGGGCACCCACTTCGCCCCGCCCACCGCCGGCCGGGTCGTCGCCCACGGCGACGCCTACCGCCTCCGGCCCGTCCCCGCGGCCTGACCGGTCCCGCGACCTGACCGGTCCCGCGACCTGACCGGTCCCGGCGGCCCGACCGGGCCCGCGCTGTGCCGCTGCCGCTCGGCAGTCAGATGACTTAACAGGCCCCCGGGCCCGGAGGTCAGGCTGAATCGGCAGGGTTTCGGCGAAAGGGCGGTCAGGTGGGCTCGCAGGTGACGACCGCGTCGGTTCCGGAGGACGCGACGGCGACGCTCTGGAGCGCGGAGCTGTCACGGACACTGGTGCCGGTCGAGGTGGTCCCGCTCGCCGGGCGGCCGCTCGCGGGCCGGCTCGCGTCGCACCGGCTCGGGTACGTCCGGATCTCGACGCTGGAGGCCGACGCGGCACGGGTCTCCCGGACGGCGGCGCTGATCGCACGGGCCCCGCTGACGGAGCCGCAGGTGGGGGTCGGGGTGCAGGTGTCGGGTCGGGCCGTGCTGGAGCAGGACGGGCGGCGGGCGGCGGTGTCGGCGGGCGGGTTCGTGCTGTACGACACGGCGCGGCCGTACTCGGTCGACTACCCGGAGGGTTTCCACACCCATCTCTTCCACCTGCCGCGCCGGTTGCTGGGCGTGCCGGAGCACGAGCTGCGGCAGGTGGCGGGTACGGCCGTCACTCCGGCCGAGGGGTACGGTTCCGTGCTGGTGCCCTTCCTCAACGCCCTTGCCGCGTTCGCGCACTCCTATCCGGCCCCGGTCGGTGACCGGCTGCCCGGCAGTGTCGCCGACATGCTGAGCACGCTCGTCGCCCAGCTGGCCGCCGTGCGCACAGCCGAGGCGCCCGGCGCTCCGAACGAGCACCTGGTGCGCCGGGTACGGGAGCACATCGACCGGAACCTGGCCGACACGGAACTGTCGCCCGAGACGATCGCACGGGCCCACCACATCTCCGTGCGGTACCTGCACCGGCTGTTCGAGGGCGAGGGCGTGACGGTGAGCCGGCTCATCCAGCGGCGCCGGCTGGACGCGTGCGCCCGGGAGCTCGGCCGCCGGGGTCGCACCGCGCCGACGGTGTCGGCGGTCGCCCAACGGTGGGGCTTCGTCAACCCGGCGCATTTCAGCCGGGCCTTCCGGGCCGCCTACGGCGTCTCACCGCGTGAGTGGCGCGCGCTCCGGACCGCCGACACCGGCTGACGAACTGCCCGGCGCGGCCGGGATCCGTGCACGGACAGGCCACTACGGCCGCCGTTGCGGTCGTACGGTCGGGCGGCGTGCGCGTGGCGCGGGGCGGCGCGGCCGGGCACCTCGCCCGGCGGCCACCAGGTGCCCGGCACGCGACCCCGTGCCCGTCCGATCACGCCAGGAGCGACGAGTTGTCCGACACCACCCCCGCGCACCTCCGCCGACCGGTGCTCGACCGGGCGCTCCAGGAGTTCCTGGACACCTCCGCCGCAGCGGCGGCGGCGACGGAGCTCCCGGACCTCTCCCTCCTGGACCCGGACGAGGCGCGGGACGGCGGGGAGTCGACAGGCGGGGAGCCGGACGATCCGTACGGCACCACCACGGAATGGCTCGCCCTGCCCTGCGGACCCACCGGGCGGGTGCACGTCCAGGTGACCAGACCCGCCGGTGCCCCCGAGCCGAGCCCCGTCGTGCTGTTCCTGCCCGGCCTCGGCTGGTCGCTCGGCGATGCCGTTGTCTACGGTCGGCTGATCCGGGAGTTCGCGCTGGGAACCGACGCCGCCGTGGTGTACGTGGACTACGCCCGGGCACCCGGGGCTCGTTACCCGGTGGCCGTCGAGCAGTGCTACGCCGTGGCCCGTTGGATCCACGCGCACGGCCGTGAGGCCGGCCTGGCGGGAGACCGGATCGCCGCCGTCGGCGACTCCGCGGGGGGCAACCTGGTGGCGGCACTGACGCTGCTCGCCCGGCAGCGCGGGGACGTCCGGCTGGTGCACCAGGTACTGCTGTGCCCGGTGACCGCCGCGGACTTCGACACCCCGTCCTACCGCCGGTTCGCGACGGGGTACTTCCTGCACCGTGACCACATGCGCCGGTTCTGGGACGACTACCTGCCCGAGGTGGACCGACGGCGGGAGGCCACGGCCGCGCCGCTGCGGGCCACCCTGGACCAGCTCGCCGGGCTTCCCCCGGCGCTCGTGGTCACCGCCGAGGCCGACGTGCTGCGGGACGAGGGCGAGGCCTACGCGGCCAGGCTCCGTTCGGCGGGCGTCCCGGTGGTGGCGACGCGCTACCAGGGGGCCGTGCACGGCTTCCTCCTCCTCGACGGGCGCCATCCCACCAGCACCGCCCGGGCCGCGCTGATCCAGGCCGTCGACACCGTGCACGTGGCATTGCACCGCCGTTCCTGAGGCCGGTGCTCCTGGTGAGGCCGGTGCGACGCCGGGGCGGTGATGCGCGGAGAGTCAACAGCGGATACGCGCAGAGCGCACCACGCCGTGTTGCGGCGGCTAACGTCGGCGTCCGCCGCCGGGCCGCCCGGACCGCCCCGCCGCGAGTTCGGCCGCGAGGCGGGGCCAGCACTGTCGGCTCCGACGGCCGATCGATCCGGGAGGAACCCCGTGCCCACCGAACTCTCCACCACGTCCCTGTCCGCCGCCGACCGCGCGGAGTGCTGGCACGAGGCGGTGTCCCGTGCCTTCGTGCCGATGGCGGTGAACCTGCTGGAGGAGGAGCCGTCACCCGGAAAGATCGTCAGCCGCCAGCTCGGCCCGGTGCGGATCTCCCGTGTCCAGGCGGGGCCGCAGGTGGTGTCGCGCGGCAGGCACCTGATCGCCAAGGACGACCGGCGGTCACTCATCGTCAGCCTCCAGGAGCGGGGCAGCGCGATCAAGGAGCAGGACGGCCGGGAGGCGCTGATCAGGCCGGGCGAGTTCTCCCTCACCGATTCGTCCCACCTGTTCCGCAAGAAGCTCGACGGGGGATTCGCCTTCACCTCCTTCCAGTTCCCCCGCGCCGACCTGGACGTGCCGGAGCAGGACCTGCGGGCACTCACCGCGACGGCCTTCACCGGCAACGAGGGCATCGCCGCGCTGGTGGCGACCTATCTCGCCCGGATGGCGCGCGAGGCAGGCGGGTTGGACGAAGCCGTCGGCCGCCGGGCGGCGGCCACCGCGCTCGACCTGGTGGCGCAGCTCGTCGACGAGCGGCTCGAACGCGCCCGAGCGCGGACCCCGCGGAACGCGGCGTCACTGGAGCGCGTCAAGGACCACATCGTGCGGAACCTCTACGACCCGGACCTGTCACCGGCCGGGATCGCGGCGGCGAACTTCATGTCGGTCCGCTTCCTCCACAAGCTGTTCCAGCCCGAGGGAGTCACCGTCGGCGGGTGGATCCGGACCCAGCGGCTGGAGCACTGCCGCCGGGACCTGTTGCGGCCGATGGCCGGGGAGTTGGGCGTGGCGGGCGTCGCGAGGCGCTGGGGCTTCGCCAACTCCAGCCATTTCAGCCGCGCCTTCCGTGCCGCGTACGGCATGACACCCCGCGACTGGCAGCTCGGCGGCGGGCCGGTCGCGCAGCGCCCCGCCGTTGGCGCCTGAGGGGGCGGCACCGGCCACGACCTCGGCCCCGGCGCGGCGAGGGGTGCGCGGACCGACAGGAGGGCGTGCGCGCTCAGGACAGGCGCCCCGCTTGCGCGTTCCTAGCCTGATGACCACCACCAGCAGCGCGCAACCGAGAGGGCCCAGGAACAGGGGCCCAGGAACAAGGACTCAGGAATGACGAATCACGACACCCCGACCGTCGTGCTGGTGCACGGCGCCTTCGCCGACGCCTCCAGTTACGCCCGGGTCGTCCCTGAACTGCTCGCCGACGGACTGGAGGTGGTGGCACCGGCCGTGCCCAACCGCAGCCTGCTCGGCGACGCCGCCTACATCGCGTCCGTGGTCCGGGGCATCCCCGGCCCCGTCGTGCTGGTCGGGCACTCCTACGGCGGCGCCGTGATCACCGTCGCCGGCGCCGAGGAGAACGTCAAGGCACTGGTGTACCTGGCCGGTTACGCACTCGAGGAGGGCGAGAGCCTGGGCGAGCTGCAGGGCCGCTTCCCCGACTCCGAGCTCGCCTCGGCGCTGGTGTACACGCCCTTCCCGCTGGAAGGTGCGGACGGCGAGGGCACCGACGTCTCGGTCGAGGTCGACCACTTTCCGGCGATCTTCGCCGCCGACGTCGACCCGGCACTCGCCCGGGTCCTCGCGGTCTCGCAACGCCCGCTCGCCGCCGCGGCCTTCGGCGAGGCCGCGCCGGTCGCCGCGTGGCGGAGCAAGCCGTCCTGGGGGCTCGTCTCCTCCGCCGACCGGACCATCAACCCCGAGGTCCAGCGGTTCTGCTACCGGCGGGCCGGGATGACCACCGTCGAGGTCGACTCCTCGCACCTGGTCATGCTCGCCCACCCCGAGCCGGTCGCCGACCTGATCCGCACCGCCGTCCGCTCCATCACCCACTGACCGGGAGAACCACTGTGACCAGCCAACCGCGCCTCCACCAGCACACCCCCGAGATCCAGACCTTCGGCACCGTCACCCAGCTGCCGATCGCGCTCTCCCACGACGCCCGGCTCTACTCGTGCCAGCGGCTCAACCGCGTCCTCACCGACACCCAGTTCCTGTACGCCCTGTACAAGAAGCACCACTGGGGCATGCGCGGCCCGACCTTCTACCAGCTGCACCTGCTCCTCGACAAGCACGCCCAGGAGCAGCTGGCCTTGGTCGACGAGCTCGCCGAGCGGGTGCAGAGCCTGGGCGGCGTCGCGGTGGGCGACCCCCGCCACGCCGCCGAGATCACCGGTGTACCGCGCCCGCCGGACGGCGTCGAGGACGCGCCGGCGATGCTCTCGCGGCTCCTCGACGCCCACGAGGCCATCCTCGCGGAGGCCCGCGACGCGGCCACCCGCACCGCGCGGCTCGGCGACGACGGCACCCAGGACCTCCTGGTCTCCCAGGTCATCCGCACCGGGGAGGCCCAGGTCTGGTTCCTCGCCGAGCACCTCGTCGTCACCCCCGGGCCCGGGGCGTGAGCAGCGGGCGGGGCCCCGCCCCCCCGACCGGCCCCCCCCCCCCCCCCCCCCCCCCCCCCCACGCCCGACCGTCCGGCCCCACTCAGCCGCGGTAGGCCTCCAGCAGGCGCAGCCAGACCTCGCTGATGGTCGGGTAGGCGGGGACCGCGTGCCAGAGCCGGTCGAGCGGCACCTCCCCGGCGACGGCGACGGTCGCCGAGTGGAGCAGTTCCGCGACCCCGGGGCCGACGAAGGTCGCCCCCACCACGGTCTCGCGGTCGAGGTCGACCACGACCCTGGCCTGCCCGCGGTACCCGTCGGCGTACAGCGCGGCCCCCGCGACGTCGCCGATCCGGTAGTCGACGGCCCGTACGCGCCGGCCGGCCGCGAGGGCCTCGGCGAGGGTGGGCCCGACCGAGGCGACCTCCGGGTCCGTGAAGACCACGTGGGGCACGGCGGCGTGGTCGGCGGTCGCGACGCTGCGCCCCCAGGGCAGCAGATCGAGCCCACGCCCGGCCGCCCGGTCGGCGATCACGGCGCCGAAGACCCGGCCCTGGTACTTGCCCTGATGGGTCAGCAGGGCGCGGTGGTTGACGTCGCCGGCCGCGTAGAGCCAGTCGCCGGTCACGCCCACGGCCAGTCCGGTGTCGTCCACCTCGATCCAGTCGCCGGGCTCCAGCCCGACCGTCTCCAGTCCCAGGTCGCCGGTCGCGGGCCGCCGCCCGGTGGCGAACAGCACCTCGTCGGCCCGCAGTTCACCGTGCTCGCCGAGGTCCAGGACGACCCCGCCGTCCCGGGCCAGGCCGGCCACCGACACCCCGAAGCGCAGCTCGACCCCGGACTCCCGGAGTGCCTCGGCCACCAGCCGGCCGGCGAAGGGCTCCAGTCGCGGGAGGAGGGCCCCGCCCCGGACCAGCAGTGTCACCCGGCTGCCCAGCGCACTCCAGGCCGTGGCCAGTTCCACGGCGACCGCGCCGCCGCCGACGACGGCCAGCCGGCCGGGGGCCTCAGGCGCGCTGGTCGCCTCGCGACTGGTCCACACACCCGTGTGCTCGATGCCCGGCAGGTCGGGCAGGGCGGCACCGGTGCCGGTGCAGACGGCCACGGCGTGACGTGCGGTCAGGGTGCGGCGGCCGGAGCCGGGGAGGTCGACCACCACGCGCCGCTCGCCGTCCAGCCGGCCGTGCCCGCGGACCAGGGTGATCCCGGCGGAGTCCAGCCAGGCCACCTGGCCGTCGTCCCGCCACAGCGAGGCGAAGTCGTCCCGGCGCCGCAGCACCGCGTCGGCGTCCGGCCCGCCGGTGACGGCGGCCCTCGCACCGGGCAGCCGCTGCGCCTCCCGCAGTGCGGCCGGCGGCCGGAGCAGTGCCTTGCTCGGCATGCACGCCCAGTACGAGCACTCGCCGCCCACGAGCTCGCGTTCGACGATCGCCACGCTCAGCCCGCCGGCCCGCGCGCGATCGGCGAGGTTCTCCCCGGTCGGACCGGCGCCCAGCACCACGAGGTCGAACTCGTCGGTTCCGTTCATCTCTTCGCCCGTTCCCTCACACCATCTGATGGTCATGCGCCGGAAGTCCTGTGGTGGGCAGGTCCGGTTCCTGGACGACGCTAGGCATCCCGACCGCGTCGGCGTGTTCTCTGCGTGCCCGGCACCGTCCCCAGCAGGCACGGAGTGTCCTCGGCGTTCCGTCGTGCCCGGCGGCACCATGGTTCGCAGATGTCCGATGGACACGCTGTGCGCTGCGAGGCAACCGACGATGCGCTGCGAAGGCATCGAGGGCGCCACGGGCCGCCTAGGTTCGCCGGGAGGCAGGCGTACCGGCCGCGGAGCGCCCCGTGCCCCTGCCTCCCCCGCACCCGCCCGTTCCGCGTACCCTCCGGAGACCTCATGGCCCCAGCGGCCGCCGTAGAACTGTCCAGGTGGCAGTTCGCCATCACGGCGATCTTCCACATGTCCTTCCCGGCCCTCACGGTCGGCCTCTCCGTGCTGCTCGCCGTCGTGCAGACCGCCTACGTGCGCACCGGCAACCCGCTCTACCAGCAGATCTTCCGCTTCTGGAAGAAGATCTTCGCGGTCGGCTTCGGCCTCGGTGTCGTCGCGGGCACCGTGATGACCTTCGAGTTCGGCCTCAACTGGGGCGTCTTCGCCCATGCCGTCGGACCGGTCATCGGGGTCACCATCGGCATGGAGGTCATCACGGCCTTCTTCCTGGAGGCCGGCTTCATCGGCGTGATGCTCTACGGCGAAGGCCGGGTCCGCCCCCGGACGATGGCGTTCGCCTCCTGGATGGTGGCCTTCGGCACCCTGCTGTCCACCACCTGGATCATGTCCGCCAACAGCTGGATGCAGGATCCGGTCGGGTACACCGAGACGGCCGGCCAGTTCCGTCCGAGCGACTGGACCGAGATCCTGCTCAACCCGGCCTTCACCTACCGCTTCCCGCACATGCTGCTGGCCGTGCTGATCAGCGCGAGCTGGTTCGTCGGCGGCATCTCCGCCTGGTACCTGGCCAAGCAGCGGCGGGCGGCCCTGCCGTTCGCGCGCCGCTGCCTGTCCATCGCGCTCGGCGTGCTCGCCGTCCTGATGCCGGTGCAGCTGTACATCGGCGACGCCACCGCCATCTTCATGGCGCAGCACCAGCCCGCGAAACTCCAGGCGTTCGAGGGGAACTGGCGCACCGACAACAACGGGTACAACCTGGTCGTCGTCCCCGACACCGACCGGGGCACCAACGACCTGCGCGTCACCGTCCCCCACCTGGGCGCGGTGATCGGCCACGACCTCACCGGGGAGGCCCCGGTACCCGGTCTGCTGGAGACCCCGCCCGACCAGCGGCCCAACATGTGGAGCGCCTTCTACGGCTTCCGCGCCATGTACTTCACCGCCCTGGCCATGTTCGCCACCGCCCTCGCGGGACTGGTGCTGCGCCTGCGCAGGCGGCTGTTCGACTCCCGCCGCTTCCTGCGCTGGATGGTCTGGATGACACCGGCCGGCGTCATCGCCATCACCGGCGGGTGGATCACCGCCGAGACCGGGCGGCAACCCTGGGTGGTCTACGGCAAGCTGCGCACCGCCGACGCGCTGTCGCACCTGACCACCGCGCAGGCCGCCACCACCCTGGCCGCCTTCGTGCTCCTCTACGCGGCCCTGCTGGCCGTCTGGATCCGCTACATCGTCCGCACGGTCAAGGCCGGCCCCGACCTGCCCGCGGACCCCGCCGCGGCGACCGCCCCCGGAACGGAGGCCCCCGTTGCTTGAGTACGCCACCTACGCGCTCGTCCTGCTCTCGCTCGGCATGTACGTCGTCCTGGACGGCTACGACCTGGGCGTCGGCATGCTCAGCCTGTTCGCCAAGGGGGAGGACCGGCGGGAGTACGGCGAACTGATCGCCACCGCCTGGGACGCCAACGAGAGCTGGCTCGTGCTGGCCGGCGTCGCCCTGTGGGCCGGGCTGCCCGGCGTGTACGCGACGGTGCTGCCCGGGGTCTACCTGCCGCTGATCGGCATGCTCCTGGCGATCATCCTGCGCGGCCTGGGCCTGGAGTTCCAGAGCGCCGCCGCCGGCTACCGGCGCGGCTGGGCCCTGCTCTTCGGCGCCTCCTCCCTCGCCGCGACCCTCTGCCAGGGCCTGGTGCTCGGTGGCGTGCTGACCGGACTGGAGCAACGGGACGGGTCGTTCAGCGGCGGCGCCTTCGACTGGCTGACCTCCTACAGCGTGCTGTGCGCACTCGGCCTGGTGGCGCTGTACCTGGTGGCCGGCGCCGCCTGGCTGCAGGACAAGACCGAGGGCACCGCCCGCGAGCGGGCGGGCCGGGCCGGGCGCCCGCTCCTGGCGGCCACCGCCGTGGCCGCGCTGGTCCTCGGGTTCGGCCTGGAGGCCGCCGATCCGCAGCAGTTCCGGTTCGACGAGCCGCTGCGCGCGGCGCTGTTCTGGACCGCCGTCGCCGCGGCGGCGGCCGCGGGCGCGGTGGCCTGGCACGGCTTCGGGCGGCGGCCGGACTGGCGGCCCTTCGCGGGTGTGGTCACGGCCCAGGCCTGCGGCCTGCTCGCCCTGGTGGCCGCGACCGCCCCGGTGATCGTCCCGCCCGGACTGACGCTCCACCAGGCGTCCAGCCCGGCCGACTCACAGGCCTTCCTCGTGGTCGGCGTGGGGCTCTGCATGCCGGTGGTGCTCGCCTACAACGCGTACGCCTGGTGGGCCTTCCGTGGCAAGTTCACGCAGACCCCGGAGGCGCCGCTCGCCCCGCTGCGGGTGCGGGCGGGAGGGCTCCGCTCGGTCCGGCCCGAGCCGGGCGGCGTCGTGGTCGTCCTCCGGCGGGTGCTGCTCACCGTGCTGGGCGTCGGGCTGGCGGCCGTGTCCCAGGACGTCTTCGGCGGGGTCGCCGACTGGATCGACCCCGTCGGCATCGCCCTGCTCTCGACGGCGGCCCTGGTCGCCTGGCTGTGGGGTGACCGGCGGGACCAGCGGGACGGGGTCTTCGACCTCGACCCCGTCGACCCGGCGGCTCCGGCAGGTCCGGGTGACCCGGACGCGACCCGGGCCGGCGCATGAGCGCCTCGGCCGCCCTGCTGACCGAGCTCGGTGACGAGCGCACGGGGAGCCGGGACGACGCGGTGTCGGCCCGCCTGCACGCGTGGTCCGGGCCCGGACGCGGGGAGCTGCGCCGGGCCGGACTGCTGCGCGGGCTGGCCCCGCTGGGCACCGTGCTCTGGGCGGCGGGCCTGGCCTGGGCCGCGCAGCGCGGGCTCACCGGCCGGCCCGGCGGGGGCGTCTTGGCGGAGGTCCTGGTCGGTGCCGGGCTCGTGCCGGCCGGCCTCGCGCTCCGGTCCGTACTGCTGTCCGCCGCCGACGCGGCCGCCGCCTGCGGCGCCCGCCGGGTGCGTACGGCCCTGCGCGAGCGGCTGCTCGCCGCGGCCCTGCCCGCGCACGGCCCCGCCCACCCCGGTGTCGACGACGCCGCCCTCGCCGAGTCCCTGACCGGCGAGGTCGCCCGGCTCACCGAATGGCTCACCGAGTACGTCCCGGCCCGGACCACGATGCTCCTGGGCAGCGGCCTGACCCTCGCCGCCATCGCGGTCCGCAGCTGGTTCGTGGCCCTGATCCTGGTCGCCGCCACCCCGTTGCTGCCCGCCAACCTGAAGGTCATCGGCCTGGGCACGCAGGCCGCCGTGCACGCGCAGCTCACGGCGGTGCGCCGCCACGGCGCACGCCTGCTCGACCAGCTGCGCGGCCTGCCCACCCTGATCGGACTGGGTGCCCGGGACGCCGCCGCGAGCGCGCTGCGCGAGGACGACGAGGAGCTGGCGCGCCGCACCCAGGCGGTGCTACGGGTCGCCTTCCTCTCCACCGCCTGGGTCGAACTGCTGATCACCGGCACCCTCGCCGTGGTCGCGACCTACTGCGGCCTGGCGCTCCTCGACTACCTCCAACTGCCGCTGGTACCAAGCAGGATGGATCTGGACACCGCGCTCTTCGTCCTGGTCCTCACCCCCGCCTACTTCGCCCCCGCCCGCGCCCTGGCGCACGGCTACCACGCCCGCGCCGAGGCCCGGGCCGCTGCGGAGCTGATCGACGGGGTCCTCGCCGGCGGCGCTGCGGATCCGGACCCGCCCGGGCCGGCCCGGCGCAGCGGAGGCGCCATCGGCGTACGACTGGACCGCGCGACGGTCCGTCACCCCGATCGTGAAGACCCGGCACTGGACGGCGTGAGCATCCACCTCGCCCCCGGCACCCTCGTCGCCGTCACCGGGCCCAGCGGCGCGGGCAAGTCGACCCTGCTCGCCGTCGCCGCGGGACTGGCCGAGCCCACCGCCGGGACCGTCGCCCACGAGTGGGAGGGCACGTTCCACCCGCCCTCACCCGCATCGGCCGCCTGGGTCGGCCAGCCCGCGCACCTGCTGCCCGGAACCGTCCGGGACAACCTGCTGCTCGCCCGGCCCGAGGCCACCGACGCGGAACTCGCCGACGCCTTCGACGCGCTCGGCTTCGGCGACCTGCTCGACGACCTGCCGGACGGACTCGACACCCCGCTCGGCGAGCGGGGCAGCGGGCTCTCCTCCGGCCAGTCCCAGCAGCTCTCCCTGGTACGGGCCCTGCTCCGGGACGCCCCGTTGCTCTGTCTCGACGAGCCCACCGCCCACCTCGACCCGGTGGCGGAGGCCCGCGTGCTGGCGGCCCTGCGCACGCTGACCCGCGGCCGGACCGTGCTGCTCGCCACCCACAGCCCCGCACTGCTCCCACTCGCGGACCGCACGATCCGCCTCGACCGGGGAAGGGCCCGATGAACGCCTGGAACCTGCTGCGCCGTGCGGTTCCCCGCCGCGACCTGGCCGTCGGCATCGCGCTGGCAGCGGCGGCCGAGGTGAGTGCGGCGGCGCTGCTGGGCCTGTCCGGCTGGTTCCTGACGACCTGTGCGCTGGTGACGCTGCTGGCCGACACCACCTGGTCGTGGATGTACCCGTCGGGGGGTGTTCGTGCCCTCGCCCTGCTGCGCACCTCGCTGCGCTACCTCGAACGGCTGGTCAGCCACCGGGTCGTCCTCGCCACGACCGTGACCCTGCGCGGCCGCCTGGTCCGTGGCGCGGGCGATCTGAGCACGCGCGACCTCCGGGCCCGACGCGACGGGGCGCTGCTCGCCCGCCTGACCACCGATGTGGAGGCGGTGGCCGGCCTGCCCGCCCAGGTCATCGCGCCACTCGCCGGCTGCGCCGTCACCGCGGTGCTGGTGGAGGCGCTGCTGCTGGGGGCGAGCCCGCTGCTCGGCGCGGCCGAGCTCGCGGTGTTCGCAGGCGGCGTCTGGTGGGCGGTCCGCACCGGCCGCCGGGCCCGACGCCACCTCGCGAGCGCCGCCGACGCCCGAACCGGCGCCCGGACGGACCTGATCGCCGCCCGGGGCGCCTTCAACGAACTGCGCTGCCTGGACGCGATGCCGCAGACCCGAGGTGTCGTCGCGACGGCGCTGGAGCGCGAGGAGGCGGCTGCCGCCGCCGCGGCGGCCGAGCAGCGAACGGGCCGGCTGGGCCTGCGGCTGTTCGCCGCCCTCGGCCAGGGCCTCGCCCTGCTGCTCGCACTGCGGGCAGGCGGCTGGTCGCAGCCGGTGGCCGACGTCGTCGGCGAGGTGCTGCTGCTCACGGCGGTGTGGGACCTGCTGGACCGCCTTCCGCAGCTGCTCCAGGAGCTGGCCGCCGCCCAGGACGCGGCCGAGCGCCTCGGCCCGCTCGCCGGGACCCCCGCCGACCGGCGGCAGCCCACGCCCACGTGGGGCACTCCGGTGCTCACCGTGGCGGACCTGCCCACCGCCGACGGCGGACGGCTGCTCTCGTTCGTCGTAGAAGCTCCCTGCCTGGTCGTCGTCACCGGTCCCAACGGCAGCGGGAAGTCCACGCTCCTCGGGCAGTTGGCCGGACGGCTGCCGACCGCCTCCGGCCGGGTGAGGCTGGGCGGTTCCCCCGTCGCGGAGCTGCCCGCCGAGGCCGTCGCCGATGTGCTCACCCTGGTCGAGGCCGACGACTGGCTCGCCGACACGACCGTCTCGGCCAACCTGTGCCTGGCCGCGCCCCGCACCGACCGAGGGCAACTGCACGCCGCCCTGGCGGCGGTGGGCCTCGACGGCCTGCGCCTGGACACCCCGGTCGGCCCCGGCGGCCGGGCCCTGTCCCAAGGGCAGCGGCGCCGCCTCACCGTCGCCCGCGCGATCCTGCGCCGGCCGCGCATCCTGCTGCTCGACGAACCCACCGCCGGACTCGACGGCCCGACCGCCCGGGCCCTGCTGCGCGAGCTGCGCCGCGCGCTGCCCGACTCGGCCCTGGTCCTCGCCGTGCAGGACCAGGACCTCGCACTGCTCCCGTGGCGTCCGGACGCCACCGTCGCCCTGGCCGGCGTGACGGCTCCTCAGCCGGTCTGAGGAGCCGACGGAATCCCGCGCGGACCCGGGGGCGTTCCGGATCGGGACGGGGAACAGGTCGGCCGGGGTCTCAGTCGATGTGCAGGGTGAGCTGGGCGGTGTGCAGCTGCCCGGCTGCCTGGAACTGGAGGAAGACCCGCCAGTTGCCCGGTTCGGGGAGCAGGGCGTGGAACGTGAGCGTCGGCCCGCCGTGGTCACCGTTGACCGCGTCGGCCGGGTGGAGGTGGGCCAGCGCCTGGTCGGCCTCGTGGAAGGCGCTGAGGTGGGCGTAGGCGTCCAGGTACGGCTGGAGGTCGGTGACCGGTCGGCCGTTCCGGCTGATGGTCGCCGTCAACTGGGTTGCGCCGGACATCGGTCGGGCGTGCAGGGAGACGGTGTAGCCGTCGACCGTGGTGGAGTCGCTCGGGGCGGGCAGGGGCACCGGGACGGCCGTGCCGGGCACCGTGACGGTGCGGCTGAGGACGAGCTCGGCGGCGTGGGCGCCGGTGTTCGGGATGAAGTCGGCGTACAGCCGCCAGCTGCCCGGGGTGAGGGCCGCGAGGTCGGCGGTCCAGGTGCCGTCCTCGGCCATCTCCGGGTGCAGGTGCTGGAAGCCGGTGAGGTCGCTGCGGATCGCGTAGAAGTGCAGCTTCTTGGTCTGGTGGACGGCGAAGTCGGTGACCGGGGCGCCGCCCGGGCCGGTGACGGTGAACCGGAAGGCCGTCGGCCGCCCGGCGGGCACGCCGCAGGTCGCGGTGGAGAGCCGGTAGCCGTCCTGCTCGGCGGCGAGACCGCGGGCGAGCACCGGGGAGGTGGCCGCCGCCGCAGCCGGCGGGGGAGCGGAGGGGACGGACGGGGCCGACGGAGCGGCCGGGGCGGACGCGGCCATCCCGAGCAGGAGCAGCACGGGCACGCAGGAGGCGAGCAGCCAGCCCCGGGAGAAAGGACGAGGAGGCGGAGCGGTCATGGGCAGGCCCTTCCGGTTGCGGGCGCGTCGGAGGTGGACGCCGTCCGGGACCGAGGGGATTCGGTCCCACTGCACAGGAGAACGGTGACGTCGCGCGCGATAACCGAAAGTCGGCGTCCGCCGCACCGCCCCGCGGCCACCGGGTGATCCCCCGTCCTCGCCCGACGAGAGCCCGGGCCGACGCGAACCGGTGAGCCGAGGGGACGGCGTCCGTTGGTGGACGGAGCGCTGGTGACTTTGCTTGTTTCATGGCCCTGACCAGGGCGGATCCGGTGGCGGGGGCCTGACAGGTTGTAGCATCGGGTGCTCGCCGGACGGGGTCGGGCGGACCTGAGGGGGGCGGGAGTGGCGGACGGTGGGCCGGGCGGGGCACTGATCGGGCGGCAGCGGGAGACGGAGGTGCTCACCGCTGCCCTGGTGCAGGCCGTCGACGGCCGGAGCGGTTCCACGGTGCTGCTGCGGGGCGAGGCGGGGGTCGGCAAGAGCACGCTGCTCGGCTGGGTCGAGCGGGCGGCGCGCGAGCGCGGGTTCACCGTGTTGCGGGCGGTCGGCGCGGAGGCGGAGACGGACCTCGCCTTCGGCGCTCTCCACCAGGTCTTCTGGCCGCTGCTGCGGCAGTCCGGCGCCCTGTCGGCGCACCAGCGCGAGGCGCTGGAGAGCGCGTTGGGCGTGCGGTCCGGCACGCCGACCGGTTTCGCGGTCGGCGCCGCCGCGCTGGCGCTGCTCGACGAGGCGGTGCGGACGGCCCCGGTGCTGCTCGTCCTGGACGACCTGCACTGGATCGACTCGTCGAGCGCGACGGTCTTCGCCTTCCTGCACCGGCGCAGCGCCGACCTGCCGTTGGTGATCGTCGGGGCCGGGCGGCCGGACGGCCCGTCCGCCCGGAACTGGTCGGCGGAGGTCCTCGACGTCCGGGCGCTGCCCCGGGACGACGCGGCGCTGCTGCTGGGTGCCCACCATCCCGAGCTGGCGGCGTCCACCCGGGAGCGGGTCCTGACGGAGGCGGCCGGCAACGCGCTGGCGCTGGTGGAGCTGCCGCGCCAGCTGGCGTCCGCACAGCAGCGGGGACTCGCGCCGCTGCCGGAACCGCTGCCGCTGGGGCGGAAGCTGGAGCGGCTGTTCACGGACCGGCTGGAGACGATGACGCCGGAGGTCGGACGCCTGCTGCTGCTGGGCGCGCTGGCCACCGGACCGGAGTTCGGCGGGGCCGCGTGGCTGCGCGCGGTCGCGGACGACGGCGCGCGGGAGACCCTGGCACGGATCGAGGCGGACGGTCTGGCCCGGCTCGACGAGACAGGGCAACTGGCCTTCCGGCACCCCCTGGTGCGTGCGGCGGTGGTCTCGGCGGCCTCCGACGCCGAGCGCCGGGCGGCCCACCGCACCCTCGCCGCGGTGCTCGCGCCCGACGACCCCCGGCGGCTGAGCCACGAGGCCTCGGCCGCCTGGCTCCCGGACGAGGACCTGGCGCGTCGCCTGGAACGGGCCGGGCGCGAGCTGGCCGGGCGCGGGGGCGACGCGGAGGGCGCGCTCCTGCTCGAACGCGGCGCCGGCCTCAGCCCCGGCTCCTGCGACCGCGCCCGCCGGCTCACCTGGGCCGCGGTGATGGCGGCCCGCGGTGGTCAACTGCGGCACGCCGCGGCCCTGGTGGAGGAGCTGCGGACCAGTACGGTGCCCCCGGACGTCGCCCCGCTGTTCGGGTACGCGGTGGTCTACGCCGACCAGAGCCACCACGTCGACTTCGAGTCCTCCGCCACGCTGCTGCCCGCGGCCCTCGACGCGTTGACCGAGCCGGGCGCCGACACCTTCGGCGGCCTCACGGAGCAGGTCTTCTTCAAGCTGCTGCTGGCCGCCGGCTACACCGACGACCCCCGGATCTGGCGGGCCCTGGAACGGCACCGGGACGGCGTCCCGGAGGTGGGGCGGCTCTGCCTGCGGGCCTGGACCGACCCGGGGCCGGACGCGGCCGCCGCCCTGCGGCGGGCGGCCGAGGCGATGACGGAGGAACAGGAGGCCGGTGCCGCCTGGCTCGTGCTGTGGACGGCGTCGGCGCTCGACTGCCCCGAGAGCGATCTCTGGCAGCGCGTCGCCGGGCTGCACGGCTACGCCACCCAGGGCTCGGTGGCGAAGGCCAAGGCCCACCAGGACTTCCTGCTCGGGCACTGGGACCAGGCCGCCGTCAGCCTGCGCGAGGCCGAGATCGCGGACGAACTGGGCTACCACACCAATGCGTTGATGTTCCGCCAGTACCATGCCCACTTCCTGGCCGGGCGCGGCGACGAGGCCGGGCTGAGGGCGGTCGACGAGGTCGTCCGGCCCGTCGCCACCCGGGCCCGGCTGCGGTACGTCCTCGACCGGCTGACCCACCTGCGCGGGCTGGCCGCGCTCGCCCACCGGCGCTACGAGGAGGCGTACGGGCACTTCTGCGGGCTCACTCCGCCCGGACTGCCGCCCGCGGGCCCGCCCTGGTACCACGCGCTGGTCCTCGACCTGGTGACGGCGGCCGTGCACACCGGACGGCGGGACGAGGCCCGGGCCCACCTGGCGGCGGCGCGCGCGGCCCGCTCCGCGGAGATCTCCGACCGGCACGCCTTCCTGTTCGCGGCCGCGGTCGCGCTGGCAGCCGAGGACGACGAGGCCGAGGAGGCCTACCGGGCCGCGTACGCCGTGCCGGGGGCGGAGCGTTGGGCGTTCGACCTCGCCCGGCTGCGGCTCGCCCACGGTTCGTGGCTCCGGCGGCGCCACCGGGCCGGGGCCCGGGGAGTGCTGCGGGTGGCGCAGCACGTGTTCCGGCGCCTCCGGGCCGACCCGTGGACGCGGTACTGCGAGGAGGAGCTCCGGGCCGCGGGAGACCAGGTGGCGCTGCCGCCGGGCGGCCCGGCCGCGGAGCCCGGCGGCCTCACCGGCCAGGAGCTGAGGATCGCCCGGCTGGCCGCGACCGGCCTGACCAACCGGGAGATCGGGCAGCAGCTCCAGCTGTCGCCTCGCACGGTCGGGGCGCACCTTTACAAGATCTTCCCGAAGCTCGGGATCACCTCGCGGGCCGCGCTCGCGCACGCCCTCGGCGGCGGCTGAGCCGCCTGCCGCAGCACGGCGGACGCGGCGGAACCGGCCCACCCCGTCGGGGTGGGCCGGTCACCGGGGAGGCGGGTCACCGGGCGGTGTGGATCTCCGCGAGGTAGCCGCCCGGGAACCGCACCATCGCGCTGTCCCGGCCGCCCGCCGTGACCGGCCCCCAGAGCACCGTGGCGCCGGCCGCCTTCGCCCGGTCCAGGGTGGCGCCGAGGTCGGCGACGCCGTAGCCGGTCAGCTCGCGGCCGAACGGGTGCGGCAGGTGGCCGTCCGTCACAGTGACCGCGGTGGTGCCGAAGCCGGAGGTGAGGCGCAGCAGCCGGTACGTCGTGCCGGGCAGGCCGATCGCGGCGCCGTCGGCCCGCCGGTCGTCGGAGGTGATCCGGCCGCCGGTGAAGGCGAGGTAGCTGTGCAGGAAGGAGCCGACCGCGTCGGGGGACAGGTAGAGCCGGTTCTCCGGCACGCTCGCCAGGTCCGGGTAGGACGGCGGGGTGGTGTGCACGTAGAGCTGGGCGCTGATGCCGCCGGGGAACTGGACGACGGCGTCCCGGCCGATCGGGTCGGCGAACGGGGCCACCGTCACCGACGCCCCCTCCGAGCGTGCGGCGGCGACGGCCCGGTCGAGGTCGGTGACCAGCCAGCCGGTCCGCTCGGTGCCGAACGGATACGGGACGGGCGTGGTGTAGTCGAACACCGAGAGCGTGCCGACGGGGGAGAGCACCAGCTCCGAGAGCGTACGGCTGGGGGTCGGCGTCACTTGGGTGGCGTTGGGGCCGATCGTGGTGCCGCCGAAGGTGGCGACCCAACTGGCCACGAAGGCCTGCTCGGTGCCCGGTTCGACGTAGACGTGGGTGGAGTCGTACTGCGGTCCGACGGCGAACTGCCGGTGCGTGCCGGGTGCGCGAGCCGCGTCGCCGTAGGCCGCCGAGGCGGTGGGAACGGCGGTCAGCGCGGTGATCGCCGCGGCCAGCGGGACCAGCCGGCGGGCGAAGCCCTTCATCATGGGGAGGATCCTTCCGGTCGGGGTGTGTCGGGGCGTGTCGCGGTCAGGCCGTCGGCGGTGCCCAGTGGGCGTCCGGGGCGGAGACCCGGTGGGCGGTCAGCGCGGTGGCCAGGAGGAGCAGGGCGGCCAGGGCGAGGGCCGAGGCGGGCTGCCCGTGCAGGACCAGCGCCGCGCCCGCGAGTCCGCCGAGCAGCATCGCGAGGGCGGAGAGGATCCGCCGCCCCGGGCGCGGGGCCGTGCCCCCGGCCGGGGTCGAGTCGGCGGCGAGGCCGGTCAGCGTGAGGGTGAGCACGGTGGTGGTCAGGTCGGGCACGCCCAGGCGCCTGGCCACGGCGTTCTGCAGGCCCATGCCGAGGCCGAGCAGGACGATCAGCGCGTAGTTCTTTTCGTTGCCCGCGCCGCCGTCGGCCAGGGCCGCGGTGACGGCGGCAGCGGCCGTCAGGACCGTCTGGATTCCGGCGGCCCGGGCCAGCAGCCGTCCGCGGTGGCCCGCCAGGCGGCTGCCGAGCCGCCCGCCGGCGAGCGCGCCGGTCAGGAAGGCGGCCAGCGAGACCAGCGAGGCGGGGGCCGACAGCCCCGGGGCGCCTGCGAGCGAGAACCCCAGGAAGACCACGTTGCCGGTCATGTTCGCCACGAAGACGTGCCCGAGGCCGAGGTAGCTCACCGCGTCGACCACGCCGGTGGCCATGGTCAGCAGCAGCATCAGCGGGGGCAGCGGCCCGTGCCGGTCCGTGCGGGGCGGGGCGAGCGTCCGGCGGACGTCAGCCAGCAGTGCGCGCACCGGCCGTCACCCCCTCCGCCGTCGGCGGGCGGTGCAGGACGGCCCGGGTGAGCAGCCCGCTGGCCGGGCCGAGCGCGGCGCAGGCGACCGACAGCCACAGCGGCCAGGCGGTGAGGCCGACCGCGTGGTCGGCGGACCAGCGGCCCGGCCCGGTGAGGGCGAGCGACCCGGCGACGACGACCAGCACCAGCGGGTACTCGTAGCCGTCGTCCTGCACCCACAGTCCGTGCGGCCGTTTGACGGTGATCGCCACCGTCATCACCCCCATGGCGACCATGGCCGCCAGCGGGGTGAGCGCGCCCAGGGCCAGGAACAGGCCCGAACCGATCTGCCCGGCGCCCGCGGCGAGCGCGGTCAGCCGCCCGCCGGCGAAGCCGTCGTGCCGGAACTCCTCCGTCCCGCCCGCCAGGCCGTTGCCGCCCAGGCGGTGGCTCACCTTCTGTACCCCGTGGCCGGCGATGAGCAGGCCCACCACCACGCGGAGGATCAGCAGTCCGGTATCCGTCATGTCCTGTTCCTGGTCCCTGAGTTCCTGGTTGCTGTGTTCCGGTGTCCCTGAGCCGGGGTCAGCCGGCGGCGTGCTCGCCGATGACGGCCTGGGCGTAGACGACCCCGAGGCCGTAGGCGCCGGCGTGCTCCTTGACGATCTCCATCACGGCGCCGTAGGTCTCCGTCCGGGCCCAGTCGCGCTGGAGCTCCAGCAGCACCTGCACCCAGGTGACCGGCACGGCGCCGGCCTGGGTCATCCGCTGGATCGCGTGCTCGTGGGCCTGGGGGGAGACGCCGCCGGAGGCGTCGGTGACGACGTAGACCTCGTAGCCCTGGTCGATCATCGAGAGCACGGGCAGGACCAGGCAGACCTCGGTCCACAGCCCGGCTATCACGACCTTGCCGCGCCCGGTGGCCTTGACCGCCTCGACGACCGCCTCGTCCTCCCAGGCGTTCATCGAGGTGCGGTCGAGGATCTTCGCCTCCGGGAAGACCGCGCCCAGCTGCGGCAGCAGCGGGCCGGAGAAGGACTCCGCGGCGACGGTGGTGAGCACGGCCGGGACGTCGAAGGCCCTGGCGGCCTTGGCGAGGCCGACGGTGGCGTTGATGATCGCGGTCCGGTCGCCGCTGCCGGTGCCGAAGAACATCTGCGGCTGGTGGTCCACGAACAGCACGACGGCGTTGTCCGGCGTCAGCAGGTCGGGGCTCGGGGTGGCGCTGACCTGGGTCAGGTCGACCATGGTGGTGGTCCTTTCGGTGCGGGCCGGAGGAGTCCGGCGCGTTTCGGGAGGTCCTGCGCACGGTGGTCCGTGGCGGAGGTTCGGGGGAGCGGTGCGGTCAGAGCACGAAGCAGGGGTCGAAGGGCTGCTGCCGTTCGGCCGCCAGGCCGCGTTCGACGCGCCAGTGCCGGTGCAGTTCCGACTCGGCGACGACCTGTCCGAGCAGTTCCGCCTGGCGGGCACCCGCGCCGGAGGCCTGGTAGCCCCCGAAGCGGGCCACCGGGCTCCAGGCCGGGCTGACCGGCGGGAGTTCCTCGTCCATGCCCTCGTACTCGGCCGCGGCGTGGACGATCCGGCCGCCGACGACGGTCAGCACGGACTCGATGTGCGGGATGTCCTGCTCGGGCACGGTGAAGTAGTCGTCGGTCAGGACCGCCAGGTCGCCGTAACAGCCGGGCCGCAGCACGCCCTTGACGTCCTGCTCGCCGGTGAGCGCGGCGCCCGCCGTGGTGTACATCGCGAGTGCGGTCGCGCGGTCGACCCGGTTCTGGGCGGGCCGCAGCGCCCGGCCGCCGACCGTGCGGCCGGAGACCAGCCAGTGCAGGGCGACCCACGGGTTGTACGAGGAGACCCGGGTGGCGTCCGTCCCGGCGGCCACGGTCAGGCCGCGGTCCAGCATCGCGCGGATCGGCGGGGCCTCGGCGGCGGCGCCGGGGCCGTAGCGGCGCTCGAACACCTCGCCCTGGAAGGAGAGCCGGTTCTGGACGGACAGCGAGCCGCCGAGCGCCGCGATCCGGTCGAGGCTGTCCGGGGAGACGGTCTCCGCGTGGTCGAAGAGCCACCGGTTGCCGGCGGGGAACAGTCCCTCCGCGGCGAGCTTCTCGAAGACCGCGAGGTCGCGCCGGATCGTCTCGTCGTAGGTCGCGTGCAGCCGGAAGCCCCAGCCGTGTTCCATGAGCAGCCGGACGGCCTGCTCGAACTCGCCCTCGTAGTCGCCGAGTTCCGGGCGCGGCTCGGCGAAGTTCTCGAAGTCGGCGGCGGCCCAGGTGAGGTTCTCGCCGGCGCCGTTCAGCCGCAGCCACGCGTCGCCGTCCCCGGGCCGGACGGTCCCGATCCAGCGGGTGAGGTCGTCGAGCTCCTGGCCGGCGGTCTGCGGGAACAGGTGGTAGGCGATCCGCAGCGAGAGCTGTCCGTCCCGGGCGAGTTCGGTCACCGTGCCGTAGTTCTCGGGGAAGTTCTGGAAGCCTCCGGCGGCGTCGATCGCGGAGGTCAGCCCGAAGCGGTTCAGCTCGCGCAGGAAGTGCCGGGTGGACGTGCGGCGGTCCTCGCCCTCCAGGGCCGGGGCCTTGGCGAGCGTCGAGTAGAGGATCAGGGCGCTCGGGGCGGCCAGCAGCATGCCGTTGGGCTCGCCGCCGCGACCCCGGACGATCTGGCCGCCCTTCGGGTCCGGGGTGCGCGCGGTGAAGCCGGCGGCCTTGAGCGCGGCGCGGTTGAGGACCGCCGACTGGTAGAGGTGCAGCACGAACACCGGGGTGTCCGGCGCGGCCTCGTTCAGCTCGGCGGGGGTCGGCAGCCGCCGCTCGGCGAACTGCTCGGCGGACCAGCCGCCCACGACGCGCACCCACTGCCCCTTCGGGGTGCGGGCGGCCTGCTCCCGGAGCATCGCGAGCGCCTGGCGCAGCGACCGCACGCCGTCCCAGCGCAGCTCCAGCACGTAGTTGAGGCCGCCTCGGATCACGTGCAGGTGCGCGTCGTTGAGGCCGGGCACCACGCGTCGGCCGAGCGCGTCGACCACGGTGGTGGACGGGCCGATGACCGGGGCGACGTCCGCGTCCTCCCCGACGACGGTGATCACGCCGTCGCGGACGGCGAGGGCGCCGGCCCGGGGGCGGCGGGCGTTGCCGGTGTGGATCCTGGCGTTGCGGACGACGACGTCGGCGGCGTCCTCGACGGCACGGGGCGTCAGCCCGCCGACCGGCATTGCAGGCACCTCGGAGGCCTCCTGTCACAGGGTTGGGGTGGCCGCCCGGGGGTGGGCGGCGGAGGGCGGCGGCCGGGCGGGCCGGGCGTTGGCCCGACGTGCCCGATCACATGACAGAACGTTAGATCCCTTGTGTGGAGCGGAGTTTGCGCAGAGTGCACCATCTCCGTTCCATCGGTGCACCGACGGAACGGTGCCGTACGGGCCCCGGAACGGCCGGGGCCCCGGCCCCTCCGCCGTCCGGTGGGACGGGGAGAGACCGGGGCCGGGGCCGGGACCGGCCGTGCGGTCACTTCGCGAGGAAGGCCAGCAGCGCCTCGTTGACCTCCTCGGCGTGGGTCCACAGCAGGCCGTGCGGCGCGCCCTCGATCTCCACGTACTCGGCGGAGGGCAGGGCGCGGTGGAACGGCCGGCCGGTGCTGTCGATCGGCAGGATGCGGTCGGCGGTGCCGTGCACGATCAGGGCCGGCACGTCGATGCGCGGGATGTCCGCGCGGAAGTCGGTGTACCAGGTCGACGGCGCGGCGGCGGAGGCGTGGGAGCCGCTGGCGGCCGCGGTGTTCCAGCTGTTGCGGACGGCCTCCTCGCTGATCCTGGTCCCGAGGTTCTCGTCCAGGTTGTAGAAGTCGCGGAAGAAGGCGGTGAAGTAGGCGTAGCGGTCGGCCTTCACGGCGTCGACGATGCCGTCGAAGAACTCCTGCGGGGCGGCGCCGTCCGGATTGTCGGCGGTCTTGAGCAGGCAGGGCTCCAGCGAGCCCAGGAACGCGACCTTGGCGATGCGCGCGGAACCGTACGCGGACACGTAGCGGGCGACCTCGCCGGTGCCCATCGAGAAGCCGACCAGGACCGCGTCGTGGAGGTCGAGGGTGTCCAGCACGGTCTTGAGGTCGGCGGCGAAGGTGTCGTAGTCGTAGCCGGTCGTGGGCTGCGAGGACCGGCCGAAGCCCCGGCGGTCGTAGGTGATCACCCGGTGGCCGGCGGCGAGCAGCGCGGCGCTCTGCCGCTCCCAGGAGTGCCCGTCGAGCGGGAACCCGTGGATGAGGACGACCGGCTGCCCGGAACCGTGGTCCTCGTAGTACAGCTCGACGGGCGTGGAGTTCTCCTGGCCGACGGTGATGAACGGCATGGGCGGTGCTCACTCTCTCTTGCGTGCAGCGTGCAGCGTGCAGCCGACGGTCGGTGCGGCTGCGGTGCACGACACGCTAGGGCCGGTCCTGCCGGGCCGGTTGCCGCTGAGCGCACCGCGTGTTGCCCGGGAGCGCCGCCGAAGGTGCCCGGGCCCCGGCGGTCAGTGCAGGGCGCGGATCGCCGGGCTGGTGGCGACCAGGGCGGCGCAGGTGAGGACGGCGCCGCCGGAGGTCAGGAACAGGGGGGTCGTGCCGTACGGGAGCAGGGCGCCGGCCAGGACGTAGGAGAACGGGTCGAACGCCACCGTGGCCAGGACGACGAGGCTGAGCACCCGGCCCAACAGGGGCTCGGGCACCCGCTCCTGGAGGGTGGACACCACGACCACGCCGAGGAAGCCGGAGCCGAGGCCGATGAGCGAGGCCACGGCCGTCGCGGTGAGGACCTGGGTGACGGCGGCGAGGCCGACCATGCCCGCGCCGATCGCGGCGACGCCGCCGACCACGGTCCGGCCGCGCCGGGCGGGCGGTCGCCGGCCGGCCGCCAGGGAGCCGGCCAGCGAGCCGGCGCCGAAGCCGGAGAGCACGATGCCCAGGGCGCCCGCGCCGCCGAGGCGTTGGTCGGCGAGGACGGCGCCGCCCACCAGGACGGGGCCGACGACCGCGAGGTTGATCAGGGCGATGGCCGCGAGCATGCCCCGGACCACGGGCTCGCGCCAGGCGTACCCCAGCCCGGTGGTGAGGGCGCGCAGGTTGCCGGGCTGCTCGTCGCCGTCGCCCTTGTCGTCGCGGTCGCCGGTGCGCCGGACCACCCGGGCGAGGGTGCTGAAAGCGGCGGCGGCTAGGGCGGCCATCGCCGTGATCCCGCCGAGCGTGGCGGGGAAGCCGGCCGCGGCGATGCAGCCGGCGGCCACCGCCGGGCCGACCAGGTCGCCGCCCGACTCCGCGCCCTGCACCAGGCCGTTGACCCGGGCGAGCTGCTCGGTCGGCACGACGGCGGGCAGCAGCGCCAGCGCCGCGGGGAAGTACGCGGCGTCGGCGGCGCCGAGCAGGCCGCCGAGCAGCGCGACGGTGGTCAGCGACGGCGCGGCGAAGGTGACCAGGGCGCCGAGGGTGAGCAGCACGGCGACCCGGAGCCAGGCGGCGGCGGCCACCACCCGGTCGGGGCCGAGGCGGTCGACCAGTACTCCGGCGGGCGGCAGGAGTACCGCCCGGGGCAGTGCCACGGCCACCAGGACGAACCCGGTGGCGAGGCCGGGTTCCGCCCGGTCGAGCACGAAGAGGGTCAGCCACACGATGAACAGCGCGTCGGTCACGGCCGCCAGTCCCTGGCCGACGACCAGGCGCCGCAGGTGCGACCGGCCGAGCCGGCCGTGGCGCTCGCCGATCGTCACTCTCCGCTCCTCCGTGGTCGGGACGGTCAGGCGATGTGGGTACCGCCGTCGACGGTCAGGGTGGTGCCGGTGACGTAGGACGCCGCGTCGGAGACGAGGAAGACCAGTGCGGCGGCGAGTTCCTCGGGCCGCCCGAGGCGGCCGGAGAGCACCCGGGGCAGCACCGCCTCCAGGTAGCCCTCGGCGTAGCCGTCGGTCATCGGGGAGGGGAACAGGCCGGGGGCGAGGGCGTTGACCCGGATGCCCCGGCCGGGGGTCCACTGCTGGGCGAGGTCGCGGGTGAGCCCGAGGAGCCCGGCCTTGGACGCCGAGTAGGCGGCCTGCGGCAGGCCGCCGGTGACCAGGGCCAGGATGCTGGAGACGTTGACGACGGCACTGCCGGGCCGCATCACCGCGCCGGCGGCCTGGGCCATCCAGTAGGCGCCGTTGAGGTTGGTGTCGACGACCTCGCGGAACTGCTCCGGGGTCTCCTCCTCCGCCGGGTGTTCGCTGCTGATCCCGGCGTTGTTGACGAGGACGTCCAGCCGTCCGAAGGTGCGGACGGTGGCGTCGACCAGGGCGCGGCAGTCGGCCGGTTCGGTGACGTCGGTCCGTACGGCGAGGGCCCGGCGGCCGAGCTGCTCGACGGTCGCGCGCACGGCCTCCAGGCGTTCGGCGCGCCGGGCGGCGAGCACGAGGTCGGCGCCGGCCTCGGCCAGCGCGGTCGCGAAGGCGATGCCCAGGCCGGAGGAGGCGCCGGTGACCACGGCGACGCGGCCGTCCAGCCGGAAGCGGTCGAGGACGTTCACCGGCGCCCGGCGACGTAGTTCACCGCGTCGCCGACCGTCCGCAGGTCCTTGACCCGGTCGTCGGGGATCTTCACCTCGAACCGGTCCTCGACCGCCACCGCGATCTCCATCATGGCCAGGGAGTCGACGTCGAGGTCGTCGGCGAACGAGGTCTCGGCGCTCACGTCGGCGGAGTCGACGCCGAGGACCTCCTCGATGATCTCGGCGATGGCGTCCAGGATGTCGTGGTCGTTCGTCACGGGTTCCTCCGGAGGGGGACGGGGGTGCCAGGGGGCGGTCAGACGCCGAGGCGGCGGCGGTAGTCGACGAGGGTGCGCAGGAAGCCGTCCACCTGCTCCTCGGTGTGGCCCGCGTGCGGGAACAGGCGCAGCAGCGCCTGGTTGCGCGCGACCGCCGGGTAGGAGAAGACGGGCACGAGGTAGCCGTCCTCGACGAACCACTCCCGCATCTGCAGGGCGGCGGCGTCGTTCCCGATCGGCACCGAGAGCATGTACGACTCGGTGGGCGTCGTCGCCGTGCCGGCCTCGTGCATCCGCCGGCGCAGGCGGGCGGCATGGGCCAGGTAGTCGTCGACGATCCGGGGATCGCCGGCCAGGGCGGCGATCGTGCGGTCGGCCGCGTGGGCGGTCGGCGGCTGGATGGCGGCCGTGAACATCGAGGTGCCGGAGAGGAGTTCGAAGGCGTCGACGGCCGCCGCCGGACCGGCGATCGCACCGCCCTCCAGGCCGACGGCCTTCGACAGCGACACCATCACGAAGTCGGCCCGTTCCCGGATCGCGGCCGCCTCCCGGGCGTAGGGGCGGTGCTCCGGCCCGTAGACCATGAAGCCGTTCGCGTCGTCGATCATGCTGACGGCGCCGTGCCGGTCGCACTCGTCGAGGATCTCCACGATCGGCCCCATCGTGCCGTCGGCCGAGTAGATGCTCTCGGCGATCACCACCGTCTTGCGGGCGCGGACCCGGCGCAGGATCCGGGCCAGGTCGGCGACGTCGTTGTGCCGGAAGGCGTGCACGTGGCGGCCGTAGTCGAGCCCCTGGAGGCCCTTCCAGATGCTCCAGTGGACGTCCCGGTCGACCACGAAGACGGTGTCGTGGTTGCGGACCTCGATCCCGTCGTCGAAGTGCGCGGAACTGCTCATGGCGTGCACGAATCCGATGTTGGCCAGCAGTCCGGTGGCGAAACTGATGGCGCGTTCCTTGCCGGTGTGGCGGGCGATCGTCTCCTCCAGCACCTGGTGCGGGCGGCAGATCCCCTGGGTCATCCGGGAGCCGCTGGTGCTCAGCCCGTGGGCGAGCGCCCCCTCGGCGAAGTGGCGCCGCACCGGGAGGTGGCGCTCCAGGTCGAGGAAGCTGATGCTGGCGAAGTTCACGAGCTCGCGGCCGTTGCGGACGACGGTCGGGCCGACCGGGCCGTCCACGACCGGCGGGCGGTACGCCGTGTCGTGGGTGTTGGCCTCGACGAAGGCGGCGAAGGCCCACGGGGCCAGGCGGTCCGCGGGCGGTGCGGTGCTGCGGGGCGCGGTCATGGTGAGGTCCCTCCTGCACGGTGGGCGCGGGGCGGCAGGGGTGGTGGCGGTGCTGCTGGTGTTGCTGCTGGTGCGGGCGGTGCGGGCAGTGCGGGCAGTGCGGGCGGTGCGGGCGGTGCGGGCTCCAGGGCGGCGGCGAGGTGGCCGAGCGAGGCCGTTCCGGCCAGTTCGTCCGACGCGATCCCGGTGAGGCCGGACCGGCGGAGCAGCGCCAGCAGACGGGGGACGGCGACCAGGGTGACGCCGTGGTCGGCCAGACAGCGGTTCAGGTCCACGGCGTCCGGGCTGCCGGGTCCGCCGGGTCCGCCGGGGCCACCAGGTGCGGCGGCGGCGGCGGCGACGGCGGCGGCCAGCGCCCGTTCGGCGGCCGTGCCGGGCGGGCGGCGCGGGACCCGCAGCGCTTCCGTGCGGGTCGTGGTGGTGGCGCCGGGCCCGGCCGGGGAGAGCACGTAGCGGCCCGGGGCCAGCAGGCCCGGCACCTCGTCGAGGTGGTCCAGCACGTGGCGGTGCAGGTCCTGCGGGGTGACGCCGGGGGCGGTGCGGGCGCGGGCGACGAGGTGCGGCTCCTCGTCCGCCCCCGTCACCTCCCCGCCGGGCGCCACCGTCACGTCGAGCACCCCGGGGCAGGCGCGCAGCACCGCCGCGACCGCGGCCGGGCGCACCCAGCCCTGCGGGGCGCGCCACCACCCGGGGGCGGCCGGTGCGGTCGGGCGCGCCGGGACGGGGCACTCGGCGCCGTCGGCCGCAGCGCGCAGCAGGGCGCACAGCCGGACGGGCAGGGCGGCGGCCTGCCCGGCGTCGAGCAGGTGGTCCCCGACGGTGACGTCGAGGGTGACGGCCCCCGCGTCGAGGGCGAGGTCGACGTAGAGCGTGTCGCAGGGCTCGTCGGGCGCGCTGCGGAGCCAGCCGTCGCCCGACCCGTCCGGCGAGGTGCCCGGCGCCGGGACCGGGGGGTCGAGGTACCCCGGGACGAGGTAACCGCGCGGCCAGGAGTAGCAGTTGTACTCGATGGTGGGCACCGTCCTGACCCCGCGGCGACGGTCCGTCCGCGCCTGGGCCGCGACCAGTTCGGCGGGCCGCCAGTGGCCGTACCGGTAGGCCGTCGCGGAGGCGGCGGCGACCGAGGCGACCACCTCGCCGAAGGCCGCGCCCGGACGCAGGTCGATCTGCACCGGGACGGTCAGGGCCCGGACCCCGATGCTGCTCCGCACGGCGGCCCGGGCCCGGTTGGAGACCACCACCGAGGCGAGGAAGCGGAGTTCGCCGGTACGCGCGGCGACGTCGTGGGCCAGCGCCGCCAGCACGACGACCTCGGGGCTGACCAGGTGGCGCCGGGCGATGTGGCGCAGGTGCCGGTAGGCGCCCACCGAGCGGTGCTGGAGGCGGTGGCGCCCGGCGCCGTCCGGGGACCCGCCGTCCGGGGACCCGCCGAACGGGGCCAGTACCCCGGCGGGGTTGTCCGCGAGGCGCGTCAGCCACTCCCGCTCCGCCGCGCGGGCCCGCTCCGGCGTCTGGGCGGCGAGCGCGTCGAGCGGCTGCGAGGCCGTCCCCAACGGTGCCGCCGCGCCGCGCAGTTGATCGTGCAGCTGGTCGAGCAGCACGGCCAGCCCCCACCCGTCGATCAGCACGTGGTGGGCGGCGATCAGCACCGCCCGCGGCTGCCCCGCCGTCAGCAGCACCCGGGCGAGCCAGGGCGGGTTCCGCTCGGGGTCGATCGGGCGGGCGGCCAGGGCCGCGGTGGCGGCCTCCAGGGTGGCGGCGTCGACCACCGGGACGTCCAAGTGGTCGACCGGCAGCGGCGCCCGGTCCGCGCGGTGCACGTGCTGGACCGGGCACAGCGGATCGACGGTGGTGCGCAGCGCCTCGTGCCGGGCGGTCAGGGCGGCGAGCGCCGCGTGGACGTCGGCGAGGGAGGCCGACGGCGGGACGTGGCAGTGGTCGGCGAGCGGCGTCGGGTTCACCCGTCGGGCCGGGGGCACGGTGCGCTCGAACCAGTGCCACTCCTGGACCCAGGTCAGCGGCCCGCTGCGGGTGACGGTGCCGGCGCCGGTCGCGGTGCCGGCGGTGGCGATCTCCGGGCGGCGGTGCACGGTCGGCCCTCAGACCGCTCGGACCACGAGGGCGGCATTGTGGCCCCCGAAACCGAAGGAGTTGCTGAGCGCGATCCGCAGGCGCTCGTGGTGCTGCGCCCGGTGCGGCACGAAGTTGATCTCCGGGTCGATCGGCTCGTCGCAGTTGACGGTCGGCGGGACGTCGCCCGTGCGCAGGACCTGGATCGAGGCCACCAGCTCGACGGCCCCGGCGGCACCGATCATGTGCCCGGTCATCGACTTGGTGGAGCTGACCGGGATCCGGGTGACCCGCTCGCCCAGCACCCGGCGCAGCACCGCCGTCTCGGTGGCGTCGTTCAGCAGCGTCCCGGTGCCGTGCGCGTTGACGTAGTCCACGTCCGCCCCGGTGATCCCCGCGTCGCGCAGTGCCGCCTCGACGGCGAGGCACGCGCCCCGCCCCTGCGGGTGCGGCGCGGTCCAGTGGTGGGCGTCCGAACTCGCCCCGTAGCCCGCGAGTTCGGCCAGCGCCGTGGCGCCCCGACGCTCGGCCGTCCCGGCGGCCTCCAGGACCAGCACGGCGGCTCCCTCGCTCATCACGAACCCGTCGCGGTGCGCGTCGAACGGCCGGCAGGCCGCCGTCGGGTCGTCGTTGCGCCGGGACAGCGCACGGGCGTTGCCGCTGCCCGCGAGGTCGACGGCGGTGACGCAGGCGTCCGCGCCGCCGGCCAGGACGACGTCGGCCTCGCCGGTGGCGATCATGCGCATCCCCGCGCCGACCGCGTCCGCGCCGCTGGCGCACGCCGTGCTCTGGGCCCGGCTCGGCCCCCAGGCCCCGATGCGCATGCTGATCTCCCCGGCGGCGCTGTCCATGGCGGTCGTGACCTGGGCGAACGGGCTGATCGCCCGCGGCCCCCGGGCGCGCAGGGTGTCGGCGGCCCGGTAGATCGACCCGACCGGGCCGTAGCCGCTGCCGATGACCACGGCGACCCTCGGCGCCAGGCCGTCGTCGACGACCAGCCCGGCGTGCCCGCACGCCTCCAGCGCCGCGGCCAGGGCGTACTGGGCGTACGGGTCGGTGCGGCGGCGGACCGCCGGCGGCATGTAGCGGCCGGGCACGAAGCCGCGGACCTGCCCGCCGATCCGGACGTCCAGACCGGTCACGTCGATCGCGTCCACGGCGGCGATGCCGCTGCGCCCGACCAGCATCGCCGTCCAGGTCTCCTCGGCGCTGTGGCCGAGCGGGGTCACCGCCCCGTACCCGGTGACGACCACTCGGCGCCGGTACCGGCCGTACCCGGCGTCAACCCGCGGTCCGGTGCCGGTCATTGGGGCACCACCCCGGCGTCGCGGACGGCCGGGAGGACGTCGTCGGGGGAGACCGGCACCAGGAGAACGGCGGTGCCGCCCCGGGCGCAGAACCGGCGTGCGGTGCGGAGTTCGGCGGTGAGCGCGGCCTTGTCGCGCAGCACCCGGCAGTGGACGTCCGGCCCGTCCACGGCGGGCGGCGGCGAGTCCGGGCGGGTGAAGGCATGGCGTCCGGGGTCGAGGCCGAGGCGGGCGCGCTGGGCGTCCAGCCAGCCGTAGCCGCCGTTGCACAGCACCACGTACAGCACGCCGCCGTGGCTGCGGGCGGTGGCGGCGATGTCCGCGCGGGCCGCGAGGAAGGCGCCGTCCCCGACGAACGCGGTGACCTCGTGGTCCGGGGCGGCCCGCTTGACCCCGATGGCCGCGGCCGCGCCGAAGCCCAGCGGGGTCTGCTCCGAGGGCACCACCGACCCGCCGCCGACCCGGAAGGGGAAGCCGTAGGACCACATGTCCTGCAGCCCGTTCTCCTGGACCAGCACGCGGGGCCCGTCGGCGGTGGCGTCGAGCGCGGCGAGCAGCTCGGCGACGCGGATCCCCGGCAGGGTCGCCGCGCGGGCCAACTCGGCCGCCACGTCCAGCTCCAGGGCCTTGCGGGCGGAGACGACCGCGTCCGCCCACGCGCCGGTCGCCTCCGCGCGCCCGGCCCCGCCGTCCTCCTCCAGCGCGCGCGTCCAGCCGAGCACGGCGTGCCGGGCGTCCCCGAGCACGCGCGGGCCCGGGAACTCGGCCGACAGCCCGCCCGGGTCCAGGTTGACCTGGACCACCGGGACGGACGGCCACGGCTCCCCGCCCTCGACGACCGTCTCCTCCAGCCGGCCGGCGAGCGACACCACCAGGTCGCAGGAGGCCCACAACTCCCGGGCGGGGCGCCCGGCGTAGAGGCCCGCCACGCCGCAGAACAGCGGGTGGTGCTCGTCCACGGCGCCCCGGCCGGAGGCGGTGGTGAACAGCGCCGCGCCGAGGCGGTCGGCGAGGCGCTCGACCGCGCCGCCGCCGTTGCGGTGCCGCATCCCGCCGCCCACCAGCAGCACCGGACGCCGGCTCGCGCGCAGTGCCGCCAGGGCCGGGCCCGGCGCCGTCCGGGGGAGCGGCTCGGCGTCGAACAGCGGTTCCGGCAGGCTCGGCCGCGCTCCGGGGACGAGCACCTCGGCCGTGCGGACGTCGTCGGGCACTTCCAGGTACACCGGCCCGGCCGGCGGCCCCACGGCCCGGGTCAGGGCCGTCACCGTCGCGGGGACGACCCGGTCCGAGTGCCCCACCCGGTGCGCCCAGCGGACCAGCGGCGCCGTCACGGCGACCTGGTCGAGTTCCTGGAACCCGCCACTGCCCCGGCGGCGTTCGGGCGTTCCGGCGGCGAGCACCAGCACGGGCGCACCGGACTCGCGCGCCTCCAGCAGCCCGGTGGCCGCGTGGGTGACGGCCGGGCCCTTGCCCAGCGCGCAGACCGCGAGCCGGCCCGACTGCAGCGCGTACCCGGTGGCCATGTACATCGCGTTGCGCTGGTCGCGGCACGGGACGAGGTCCAGGCCGGCGGCGTCGAGGGCGCGCAGCAGCTCCAGGTCGTCGCCGGGCAGTCCGAAGCAGGTGTCCACCCCGTGCGCCACCAGCAGCTCGACGATCGCCGACCAGGCGTCCGGGTGCCGCCGGTCCACCCGGCTCACTCCCCGACCGCCGTGACGGGGACCGCTGGGGCGGGGACGGCCGGGGCGGGGACGGCCGGGGCGGGGACGGCCGTTGGGAGGACCCGCGCCACGGCCTGCGACATCAGCAGCGGCTCGGCGCGCCGTTCGCCGCCGTAGGAGAGGTAGTTGGCGCGCAGCCCGAAGCCGCCGAACGGACGGTTGCCGTCCTCGGCGTCGAGCAGGGTGTGGTTGACGCAGGTGCGGTGACGCCTGGTCAGGACCTCCACCGTCGCCGGATCGTTCCCGTACACCATCGCGCCCAGTGCGCGCTCGCCGAAGTAGGGGCTCGCCAGCCGTTCGCGCAGCAGCCGCGCGCTGGGGTAGGCCACCACGTTGAACACCGGGGCGAACATCTCCTCCAGCGGGAGCTTGTCGTCGAAGCCCCAGAGCAGCACGGTCGGTTCGACCTTGCGGGACGGCAGGTCGATGCGCCCGCCGTGCCGGATGCGGCGGGCGTGCCGCACCAGGTAGTCCGAGCAGTCGATCAGCGCAGAGTCGTAGAAGAGCGGGCCGTAGTCGGCGGCCGGGTCGCCGTTCGGACCGAAGCGCAGGGACGCGAGCTCGGCGGACAGCCGGTCGACGAACTCCTCGGTGCGGCCCTTCGGGGCGAACACGACGTCGGGACCGAAGCAGTCCTGGCCCGAATTGTAGAGCCGGATCCGCATGACGTCGTGCACGGCGAGTGCGAGATCGGCGTCGGGCGCGATCACGAAGGGGTTGATGCCGTGGCCGAAGAAGAGGAACAGCTGGTCCTCCGCCAGGCCTTCCCGAATGGTCTCGGCATTGGCGTAGTCACCGGTGAAGACGATCAGGTCGGCCTCGCGCACCGGTCCCGTCACGAACTTGCGCTGGCTGAGCCCGGAAAGGGTGATCGGCAGGCCGTGGACCGGTGCCAGCAGATCGTGCAGGCGCTGCATCTGGCCCCGGATTTCGGAGGACGGCCGGAAGGTTATTCTCTCGCTGTAGAGGGACGCCACCAGCATGTAGAGCGCATAGGAATAGAGCGGGATGTTGGAGGGCGTGAAGACCGCCGCCCGGGGCACGTGGCCGGGCCGGACGCGGCGGACCTCCTGTTCCGCGCCGTCGAGGGCGGCGAGGAAGGAGCGGATCTCGGTGGCGGCGGTGCGGTGGGGCGAGACCTCGGTGAGGATCCGCAGCACCGCGTCCTCGTGGTCGGCCACGTACCGGCGCACCGCGCGCAGCGCGTCGACCCGGTCGGGGAAGGGGATGCGGTAGTCGTCCGGGGTGGTGGGCGGTGCCGTGGTGTCGGCGGTCGTCCGGTGCGACGCGGGCAGCGAGGTCATGGCGATCTTCTCCAGAACGGCCCGGTCGGGCTTTCCCGTGTTGGTGAGCGGCAGCGAGGGAAGCACCACGACCTGGTCGGGCTGCTCGTAGCGGGCCAGCAGCGGACGCAACAGCCCTTTCCAGTGGGCGGATTGGTGGCCGTCCGGGTCCTCGACCACGAACACCAGGCGGCAGCCCAGGCGGGCGTCGGGCACGGCGACGACCTCCGTCCGCGCCCCGGCCGCCCCGGCCCGCTCGGCGAGGTGGTCGGGGTAGAGCGTGTGCCCGTCCCGGTGCACGGCGTGCTTGCGCCCGATCGGGAAGACCCGGCCGGCGTCGTCGAGCAGCCCGATGTCCCCGGTGCGGTGCACCGCACCCGGGACCGGGACGATCTCGCCGTCCTCGCCGAGCAGACCCGTCATCAGGCCCGCGCTGCGGACCACGAGCTCGCCGAGCCGACCGCCGGGGAGCAGCCTGCCCTGCTCGTCGTGGACCTCGACGACCACCCCCGGCAGCGGGGTGCCGCAGCCGACCGGATCGGCGGGCGGCGCCAGCGCGACGTTCCCCAGCTCCGTCGCCCCGTAGCCGTCGAGCAGGTGCCGGCCCGTACGGGCGTGGAAGCGGGCCGCCAGGCTGCGGCCCAGCGGGGCGCCGCCCACGCACCAGGCCCGTACCGTCCCCAGCGCGCCCACCAGCGCGGGGCGGCGGTCGAGCAGGTTGAGCAGGCTGTAGTAGGTCGACGGCGCCGCGTCCACGATGGTGAGGCCGTGCTCCAGGCCGACGGCGAGCGCGTGGTCCAGACGGGTGCTCGGCCCGTAGACCACCAGGGTGCCCCCGCCCAGCCACCAGCAGAGCACCAGCGAGAGACCGTACTGGTGCGAGTACGGCAGCACGGGCAGGAAGACGTCGTCGGGCCGGTAGCCCATGCGGTCCGCGCTGAGCGCGAGGTTGTCCAGGATCGACCGGCCGGAGCGCACGATGCCCTTGGGGCTGCCCGTCGTGCCCGAGGACCACGAGATCGCGGCATCCCGCCGCCGCGCCCAGCCCGCGGGATCGGGCTCGGCCGCCGGCACCGTCGCCGCACCGCTCCGCGGCGACGCCGCCTCGACCGCGCCGTCGCCGAGGTCGAGCACCACCCGGGCCAGCTGCCGGATCCGGGCCCGCTGGGCGGGGGTGGCCCGGTGATCGGCCAGCACCACCGAGGCGTCGAGGTGGACGAGCGCGAGCAGCACGACGACCCATTCCGGCGAATTGGCCCCGCTCAGCATCACCCGCGAGCCCGGCCGGACATTTCTGTGGGCGAGGAGTTCGGTGGCACCGAATACCCGGGCCAGGATTTCCTCGGTCTCCCAGATGCGCCCCTCGGGCGATATCAAACGCCTGGAAATGGGCAACTCGTGCTCCTCGGTACCAGGTGGTCGAAAGCGACTATCGCATACCCGGTGAACGCTGTCGAGGGCCACTGTGAAAGCCATGGCAGGTACGGGGCGTAAGAATGCCCGAGTGACGAAAGAGAAATACGGTGAGCGAATTTCCCACGACGGGAATGATCCCAGTCATTTTGCTTTTTCGGTTTCTTTTCCGCGTGTTCGCCGACTGCCCGGCCCGGATCCTGGCCCCGCCCGGATCCTGGCCACGGCCGGGAGGCGGCGGGCGGGGCCCTCTGGAATCCTGGTTCGGGGGTGTGAACCGGTGGGGCACCGAGCGAGGAGGCCCGGGATGTCCGGACAGTTCGAGGCGGTCGTCGAGGTCGACCGCCCGGTGGAGCAGGTCTTCGACTGCCTCGCCGACGGGCGGCACGACCCCGAGTTCAGCCCCCGGGTGCTGGAGATCGCCAAGGAGCCGGACGGGCCGACCGCCGTCGGCACGGTCTTCCGCAGCACGGTGAAGGACGCCGGGATGAAGACCTCCCGGGAGTTCCGGATCACCGCCCTGGACGCGCCGCGCACGGTCCGCTGGATCGAGCAGAGCCGGAACCTGATCACCGCCGAGGGCGGTTACGACCTCGAACCGCTGCCGGACGGCCGGACCAGGGTCCGGATCTTCAACGTGCTCGAAGGCCACGGCATCGGCAGGCTCCTGCTCGGCCCGGCCCTGCGCGCGGCCCGCAAGGACGCCCCCGACCTCGGCCGCCGGATCAAGGCCGCCGTCGAGCGGTCCGGCTGAGGGCCCCGCGATGGAACTGGGCCTCTCGGGCAAGGTCGCCCTCGTCACCGGGGCCAGCAAGGGCATCGGCCTCGCGGTGACCCAGGCACTCGCCGCCGAGGGCGCGCACGTGGCGGCGGTGGCGCGCAAGGTCACCGGCCCGCTGGCCGACCTCGCCCCGCGGGTGCATCCGGTGTCGGCCGACCTCGCCACCGTGGACGGCCCCGCAGCGGCGGTGGGGGAGGCGGTCTCCCGGTTCGGCGGGCTGGACATCCTCGTCAACAACGTCGGTGCGGTGCGGCCCCGGCCGGGCGGCTTCCGGTCCGTCACCGACGACGACTGGCTCCAGGCGCTGACGGTCAACTTCCTCGCCGCCGTCCGCACCACCCGGGCCGCCCTGCCGTACCTGATCGACCGCGGCAACGCCTCGATCGTGACGGTGAGTTCGATCAACGCCTTCCTGCCCGACCCGGCCGTCATCGACTACGGCGCGGCCAAGGCGGCGCTCACCAACTTCTGCAAGGCCCTCTCCAAGGAGGTCGGTCCGCTCGGGGTGCGCGTCAACACCGTCAGCCCGGGCCCGGTCGCCACCGGGCTGTGGCTCGGCGAGGACGGTGTCGCCGCGACGGTGGCGAAGGCCTCCGGCACGGACCCGGAGACCGTCGCCCGCACCGCCGCCGCGCAGTCCGTGACCGGCCGCTTCACCCGTCCGGAAGAGGTCGCCGACCTCGTCCTGCTGCTGGCCGCCGACCGCAGCGGCAACGTCACCGGGAGCGACTTCGTCATCGACGGCGGCCTGGTCCAGACGCTCTGAGCTCCCCGGGGCCGGAAGTGCCGTGGGGTCAGCGGAAGTAGTGGCCCGCTTCGAGGTCTTCGAGGAGGCCGGGGCCGATGGGGTGCCAGGCGAGGAGGTCGCGGGTCAGGGCGCTGGAGGCGGGCTGGTCGACGGCGAGAATGGCGCCGAGGAAGCCGAAGTCCTCGGCCGGGGCGGGGGCCGTCGGGAGGTCGAGGTGGCGGCCTATCACCTCGGCGATGGAGCGGGTCGGCACGCCCTCGTCGCCGACGGCGTGCAGCATCGAGCCCGACGGGGCCTGTTCGGCGGCCAGGCGGAACAGGCGGGCGGCGTCGCGCACGTGCACGGCCGGCCAGCGCTGGGAGCCGTCGCCGACGTAGCCGGAGAGGCCCTTGGCGCGGGCGACGGCGACCAGCTGGGCGATGAAGCCGTGGTCGCCGTCGCCGTGGACGGTGCGGGGCAGTCGGACGACGGACGGGCGCACGCCGCGCGCCGCCAGGGCGAGGACGGCCGCGGCGTTCTCCTCGCGGCCCGCCCCGAGCGATCCGGGGGCGCTGCGGTCGTGCTCGGTGGCCGCCCGCCCGGGTGCCGCCGGCGTCCCGTGGGCGACGACCAGCGGCTTGCCGGACCCTTCGAGGGCCTCGCCGAGGGCCTCGGCCGCGCGGGCGTCGGTCCGGATCGAGGCGTCGAAGGCGGTGAAGTCGTGGACGAAGGCGAGGTGGATGACGGCGTCGGCGGCGGAGGCCCCGGCCCGCAGGGCGTCCAGGTCGCCGAGGTCGCCGCGCAGGACCTCGGCGCCGGCGGCGGCGACCGTGGCGGCCGAGGCGTCGGACCGGGCCAGCCCGGTGACCCGGTGGCCGGCCTTGATGAGTTCGGGGACGACGGCGGAGCCGATCCAGCCGGACGCGCCTGTGACGAACACCTGCATGACAGAACCTCCGGAAGAGTGATGTCAGTGACTGTCGTCAGGCTAGCAGTGATGTCAGTGGCTGTCATCGCGTACGATCACCGCATGGGCAGATGGGAGCCGAACGGGCGCGGACGGCTGGCGGAAGCGGCGCTGGCGCTCTTCGCCGAGCAGGGATTCGAGCGGACCACGGCCGCGGAGATCGCCGCGCGGGCCGGGCTGACCGAGCGGACCTTCTACCGGCACTTCGCCGACAAGCGCGAAGTCCTGTTCCACGGCACCGAGTTGATGCGGGAGCTGCTGGTGCGGGCGGTCGCGGAGGCACCCGCCGACGCGACCCCGATGGAGGCGGTGGGCGCGGCCCTCGAAGCCGCGGGCGCCGTGCTGCAGGAGAACCCCGAACGGGTCCGGCAGCGCGATGCCGTCGTGTCGGCCAACCCGGAGCTACGGGAGCGCGAGCTGATCAAGCTCGCCGCGATGGCGTCGGCGACCGCGGACGCGCTGCGCGGCCGCGGCGTCCCCGAGCCGATCGCCGGACTGGCGGCCGAGACGGGCATCGCCGTGTTCAAGGTCGCCGTCGCGCGCTGGATCGGCGAGTCGGACGCCTCGGGCGGCTCGGATCTGCCGGGGCTCATCCGCGCGTCCGTGCAGGACCTGCGGCAGGTCCTCGCGGCCGGCGCGCCTGCCTGAGGCCGTACGGGGAAGACTGGGGAGCTCGTACCGCACTTCGAGGAGATTCGAGGAGAGCCGATGCAGGTAGCCGTGGTCACCTTCGACGGGTTCAACGAGCTCGACAGCTTCATCGCGTCCGCGCTGATCAACCGTTGCCGCAAGGACGGCCTGGAGGCCTTCGTCACCACGCCGACGCCGACCGTCACCTCGATGAACGGCGTGGAGGTGACCGGCCAGCGCCCGCTGGGGTTCGTGGCCGAGGCCGACGCCGTGCTCATCGGCAGCGGGGTCAGGACCCGCGACGTGGTGGCCGACGACCGACTGCTCCGGATGCTGCCGCTGGACCCCACGCGCCAGCTGGTCGGCTCGCAGTGCTCGGGCGCCCTGGTACTGGCCCGCCTCGGGCTGCTCGGCACCATGCCGGCCTGCACCGACACCACCAGCCGGCCCTTCGTCGAGGCCGCCGGCGTCACCGTGCTGGACGCGCCGTTCCACGCCGAGGGGAACATCGCCACGGCGGGCGGCTGCCTGGCCTCCCAGTACCTCGCGACCTGGGTGATCACCCGGCTGCTCGGGGAGGACGCCGCCCGCGGCGTCCTCGACTACGTGGCCCCGGTCGGCGAGAAGCCGGAGACGGTCGAGCGCGCCCTGCGGGCCATCGGGGCGGGGCGGACCGCACTCCGCTGACCCGCCGTACGGCCCGCCGCCCCGGTTCTCACGGCCGGGCCGGGTCGTTGGGGTGGGACTCCAGGGCGGTCACCGTGAGGGTCATCCACGGCCGCAGCGGGAGGCTGCCCAGCACCTCCTCACGCAGCTCGTCCTCGTCGGCGGCCCGCCAGACGCCGATGCTGCGCAGCTCGCCGACCGGGCGCCACAGCCGCGCCAGGCGCCCGGCGGCGGCCAGCTCGCGGGCGCGGACGGCCTCGGCGGCGCGCCGGCGGTCGACCTCCGCCGCGGGCGTGCCCTCGGGCACGGTGGTGGTGATCTCGACCAGGAACTCGCGCAGGGGCGCGGCGGCCTCCCGGGGCAGGAGGGAGACCTGGTAGTGGGCGATCGCCCAGCCGTCGGCGGTCCGTTGCAGCAGGACGCCGAGGAAGACGCTCAGCGTCGGGCGGTCGGTGAACGAGAAGTCCACGGAGAGGTATCCGCGGACGAGGTCCCGGGCCGGGCGGTCGGTCGTCAGGATCGTGTACTCGGCGGTCATACCGGCGGGTTGGGCGGCGTAGTAGGCGGCCACCCCGGGCCGCCCGACGCTGTAGGGGTGCAGGCCCTGGAAGACCGCGTCCTCGGTGAAGAGGGCGGCGACGCGTTCGGGCTCGTGCCGGTCGACCGCGTCCTTCCAGCGGTCGAGCACCTCGCGCAGGACGGTCTCGTCGGCCGGGTCCTCGTCCATGGTCCGGGTCTCCTCTCGGGAGCGGCGGTGCCGGTGCGGTGGCCGGCGCTCGTGCCGCCGCCCAGGTGCAGGATCCCCCGGACCGGGCGGCGTCCGCTCGTCGGCGGCCCGTCGACCCCCTCTAGGCCTTGACCGGTGCGGCCGACCTGGCGGCCTGCTCGACCTTCGCGACGTAGGCCGCACGGGCTTGCTCGTCGGCCTGCTGCTCGTGTTCGGGGCGCATCCCGGTCCGGCCGTCGAGGCCCTCGCGCAGGATGTCGGCGTGCCCGGCATGCCGGTTGGACTCGCCGAGGACATGGACCATGACGGCGAACAGGTTCGTGTCGGCATGAGGCTCCGGCCACCACGGCACGTGGCCGGGGGCGTCGAGCGGAAGCCCGTTGATCGTCGCGTCCGAGTGTTCCCAGGTGCGCCGGTAGAACCCGATGACCTGATCGCGGGTCTCGTCCTCGGTCGTCCACAGATCGCCGCCGTCGGAGTCCTGCCACCGGGGCAGCGGTTCCGGGGACGGGCGGTCGAAGACCTCGCCGAAGTACCTGGCCTCGACGGTGGCCACGTGTTTGACCAGGCCGAGGAGGTTGGTCCCGGTCGCCGTCAGAGGTCGGCGGGCGTCGTACTCGGACAAGCCGTCGAGCTTCCAGAGCAGCGCTTCGCGGTCCCGCCGCAGTCTCGCGTGCAGGTTGTCCTTCGCGAAATCATCGATCATGCGCCATGAGCCTGCCATGGGCTGCTCGTGGTCTCAAGATCCCGTAGGTGGTCCAACGACCCGCTTCGGCGGTGGAGGGCGGGTGCCGGTGGACTTCATGGACAGGTGTCCAGCTAAGATGGACACCTGTCCATGAACCTCGGGAGCTGACGATGCGTACGACGGCGGAACTGCTGGTCGGCCTGGTGGCCGTGCTGCACGGGTACATCCTGGTGCTGGAGATGTTCCTGTGGGAGCGGCGGCCCGGCCGCGAGCTGTCCGGGTTCGACCCGGAGCTCGCCCGGGCGACGGCGCCGCTGGCCGCCAACCAGGGCCTCTACAACGGCTTCCTGGCCGCCGGGCTGGTCTGGGGGCTGATCGCCGGCGGTACCACGGGCCACCAGGTGCAGGTGTTCTTCCTGTCCTGCGTGGTGGTGGCCGGGTTGTACGGCGGTGCCACCGCGAACCGGCGGATCCTGCTCGCCCAGGCTCTGCCCGGAGCGGTCGCCCTCGGCGCCGTCCTGGTGGCCGGATGAGCGCCGCCCCGGACCCGAGGGATGCCCTGGAGTCGAGGGGCGCCCTGGACCCCAGGGCCGAGCGGACCCGGGCCGCCCTGCGGCGGGCGCTGCTGGCGGAGTGCGCCGAGCGGCCGCTCGCGGAGGTCAGCGTCGCCGCCCTGGTGCGCCGGGCCGGGGTGGGCCGGGCCACCTTCTACGTGCACTACGCCGACCTGGAGGCGCTGGCGGTGGACGCCTGCGCCGATCTGGTCCGGGTGGCGGTGGACGCGCTGCACGCCTGGCGCGGCGTGCCCGATCCGAACGTCCCGCCGCCCGCCCTCACCGGGTTCTTCGCCGAGCTGGTGCCGCACGCCGGGCTTCACCGCGCCCTGCTGGCGCCGGGTGGCGGCGGGCCGCTCGGCCTGGTGCTCAACCGCGAGCTGCGCGAACGCAGCCGCACCGAGCGGGCGTTGGCCGGAGCGCCGGAACCGGACCTGGTGGCGGCCGCGGTCGCCGGCACGTTCACCGGGGTGCTCGCGGACTGGCTGCACGGCCGGATCGTGGCGGAGCCGGAGCGGGTCGCCGAGCGGGTCTGGCGCCTGCTGATCTCCCTGCACCGCACGCCGGGGCTGTGACCGGCGCGACGGCGGGGCGTCAGGCCGACGGGACGGGCACGGGTGCCCGGCCGGTCTCGGCGATCAGGGCGCGGAGGGCGGCGGCGACCGGGGCGGGGCGTTCCTGCATGGCGACGTGGCCGGTGTCGGGGAGGGTGAGCAGGCGGGCGTCGCGGAAGGCGGCGTAGGCGCGCGGGGCGAGCCGGAACGGGACGAGGCGGTCCTCCCGCCCGTAGACCAGCAGGGTGGGGGCGGTGATCCGGCCCGCCTGGCGCCAGGGGGAGGCGGCGCCCCGGTGCAGGGAGGTGCGGACCACGGCGCGCATGCCCGCGGGCAGCATCCTTCCCGCGTAGGGGAGTTCGCTGCGGCGCAGCCGTTCGCGGGCCTCCGCCGCGCGCACCTCGGGACGGACCCGGGCGGGGTCCGCGTAGATCAGCCGGTAGAGGTCGTCCAGTTGGCGGTCCGGGCTCCGCTCGGCGAGCAGCCGGGCGTACAGGCGCGGGGCGCCGGGGAGGGCGAGCAGCGCCGCGCGCAGGGCCTGGGGCGACGGGCGGGCGGGCAGCACGGGGGCGAGCAGGGTCAGCGAGGCGACCAACTCTGGCCGATGGGCGGCGATGTGCATGGCCGTCAGGCCGCCGAGGGAGTTGCCGACCAGGTGGATCCGGCGGTGCCCGGCGCGGTCCAGGTGGGCGGCGACGGCCGCGGACTGGCCCTCGACCGTGACGAGGCCGCCGGGCGGGGGCGCCGACCGGCCGTAGCCGGGGAGGTCCAGGGCCAGGCAGTGCACCGCGCCGCGCAACTGGCCGATCAGGGCGGCCCAGTTGTCGGTCCAGCCGCCCAGGCCGTGCAGGAAGACGGCGGTGTCGGCGGCGGGTGCGGTGCCGGGGGTGTAGGCGGCGGCGAGCGGCTGGTGCACGGGGGGCTGGTTCCTTCGGGAGGGGAGCGGCGGTGGAGTGGCGGCGGTGTCGCGCGGATCACCGCCGCAACGCTCCGGTGCTCTCCGCGATGACGAGGCGGTAGTGCCCGATCAGCCGGTCGCCGATCGACGCCCAGTCGCGCTCGGCCACGGCGGCGCGGCCCGCCCGGCCGAGTTCGGCCCGCAGGCCGGGGTCCCGGGCGAGCCGGTCGACGGCCGTACGGAACTCCTCGCCCGCGCCGGGCGGCACCAGGAAGCCGGTGCGCCCGGGGCGGACCAGGTCCAGCGGCCCGCCGGCCGCCGGGGCGACCACCGGCAGGCCGCTGGCCATCGCCTCCTGGACGGTCTGGCCGAAGGTCTCGTACGGTCCGGTGTGCGCGAAGACGTCGAACGAGGCGTACAGCCGGGCGAGTTCGTGCCCGGTGCGGCGGCCCAGGAACTCCGCGTCCGGGAGCGCGGCCTCCAGCGGGGCGCGGCATGGGCCGTCGCCGACCACCACCAGCCGCACGCCCGGCAGCCGGGAGGCCTGCACCAGCCGGTCGACCTGCTTCTCGGCCGCCAGCCGTCCGACGTAGCCGACCAGCACCTCGCCGCGCGGGGCGAGCCGGCGGCGCAGCGCCTCGTCGCGGTGGCGCGGGTGGAAGCGCTCCCGGTCGACCCCGCGCGGCCACAGGTGGAGCCGGGGGACGCCGTGGGCGGCCAGCGCGTCCAGTGACGCCCGGGAGGGCGCCAGCGTCCGGGCGGCCGCGCCGTGGACCCGCCGCAGGATCCGCCAGGCCGTCCGGGCGCCGGCCTCGCCCGCGAACGGGAGGTAGGTCCGGGCGTAGGCCGCCATGTCCGTCTGGAACACCGCCACGGCCGGGACGCCGGCCCGCCGGGCTGCCGTGGCGCCGGCCGCGCCGAGGGCGAACGGCCCGGCCAGGTGGACGACCTGGGGGTGGTGCCGCTCGATCGCGGCCGCCAACTGCCCGCCGGGCAGGGCGATCCGTACCTCCGGGTAGCCGGGCAGCGGGACGGACGGGACCCGGAGCACCTGGTAGCCGTCCACCCGCTCGGGGCCGCGCCGGGAGCGGGTCGCCGGGGTGACCACCAGGACGCGGTGGCCACGGGCGCTCAGGTGCTCGGCGGTCCGCAGCACGCTGTGGGCGACGCCGTTGAGCTGCGGTGGGAAGGACTCGGTGACGATCAGGACGCGCAGCGGGCCGCCGTCCGGTCCGGATGCGGCGAGTGCGGAGGGGCCGGCGGGGGCGAGCGGCACGGCCGGCCCGGACAGGAGACGGCTCACCGGGCGGCCCCGCTCTCGACGCGGGCACGACCGTCCTCGGCCCTGGCCCTGGCCCCGGGTACGGCTGCGCTCGGCGGCGCGTCGACGCAGCGGCCCACCGCCCGGAGGTCCCGCAGGATCTCCCGGAACGAGTCGACCAGCCCCGCCTCGGCGTACGGCAGGCCGACCTCCGCGCAGTAGGCGCGCACGATCCGCGAGGCCGGGCGCAGCGCCGGGACGGGCATGGCCGGGAAGAGGTGGTGCTCGATCTGGTAGCCGAGGCCGCCGAAGAGGAAGTGGGTGACGCGCCCGGCGCGCAGGTTGCGGGAGGGCAGCACCTGGCGCCGGAGGTAGTCGGCGGGCTGCTCGTCCGGTCCGGTCATCGGCATGCCCTTGTGGTTGGGCGCGAAGATGCAGCCCAGGTAGACGCCGAGCACGGCGCCGCACAGCACGGCGAAGGCGAGCGCCTGGAGCGGGGTGAGGACGGCCAGCAGCAGGCCCGCCGCGAGGGCGTAGTGCAGGGCGGCGAGGGTTCGTTCCAGCACCGGGTGGCGCAGCCGGCCCCGGGTCAGGGTCACGGCGGTGGCGACGACCAGGCCGAGGGCCTGGAGCGAGAGCAGCGGGAAGAACAGCTCCGCCTGGTACTTGGCGACCGTCCTCCTCAACCCCCTGGTGCGGACGGCCTGTTCGGCGGTGCGGACGAAGAGCATGGCGTTGGCGGCCGGATCGCGCCCTTCCCGGTTCGGGTGGGCGTGGTGGCGGTTGTGGTCGCTGACCCACCAGCCGTAGCTCATCCCGACCACCAGGTTGCCGAGCAGGATGCCCGCGAGGTCGGTGCTCCGGCGCCCGGAGAACACCGCGTGGTGCGCGACGTCGTGGCCGAGCAGTGCCAACTGGCCCAGCACGAGGGCGAGTACGGGCGCCAGGGCGAGCTGCCACCAGCTCGCGCCGACGACGGCGAAACCGGCCAGCAGCAGGACGAGGGCGCCCAGCAGGGCGGCGGCCCGGCAGCCGTAGTACAGCGGGCGCTTGCGGAGCAGCCCGGCCTCGCCGACGCGTCGGCGCAGCTCGGCGAAGTCCCCGTGCCGGGTGGTTCCGGCGGTCGGGGTGTCCTGAAGGGTCATGCCACCATCCCGGTCTCGGGTCGCTCCGGCCGGTCGTGGCCGCAAAGCCACCCGTCCCGGGGCCACGTGCGGTGGCCCCGGGACGGGCGGCGGCCTCACCCTTCCGCACCCGACCGGCCGGTGTCCCCGGCGGACCCGTGTCGCGGTCGGAATGGGCTCGAACGGGCGGGAGGCGGCGGGGGTTGTTCGGGCTGCTGTCCGGGCTTCGAGTCCTTGTGCGTCCTCCGGTGAGGGGATCGGTCGATCAGTCGGGCATCCGGTCCGCGGCTCGGCCGCTCAGCCGCTCAGTGGATCAGTGGATCAGGTGCAGGGAGAACTCGTCGTCGGTGGGGACGGACGGGGTCTTGACGTGGGTCACGCCCGTCGCCGTGTCGAAGAACCAGCCGGAGGCGGCGGTGTCGAGGGCGGCGGCCGAGTGGAGTTCGGGGAGCCGGCCGCCCTGGGTGACGACCAGGCGCGGGGCGGACCGGCCGTGCACGGTGAAGCGGTACGAGCGGGCGTCCGGCTTGCCGGTGTAGCTGCCCTCGCTGGCGCCGACCTCGACGGTGGTGACGGGCCCGTGGGAGTGGACCTCGACCTGCTGGGTGGCGGAGGAGCCCGCGTTGTACTGGCGGGTGACGCCGTCGTCCTCGTACAGGGTGTACGAGGAGTCGCCCTGCGGGTAGAGGTCGTAGTCGAGTTCGCCCTTGTCGCGGTTCTGCCAGGACAGCGTGCCCTGCGGCCACATCGGGACGATGGCGCCGCCCTTGACGAACACCGGCAGGGTGTCCAGCGGGGCGGAGTAGTCGTCGATGGTGGTGGGGCCCTGGTAGGTGCGCCCGGTCCAGTAGTCGGTCCAGGTGCCCTCGGGCAGGTAGATGCCGTTGCGCACCGAGGTGTCGGAGTAGACCGGGGCGACCAGGAAGTCCGGCCCGGCGAGGAACTCGTACGTGGCGTTCGGGCCGAGCGCGGCCTTGTCGTGCGGGTACTCCAGGGCGAGCGGGCGGACGGCGCCGATGCCGGTGCGGGTGGCCTCGGCGGACAGGGTGTACATGTACGGCAGCAGGCGTTCCTTGAGCTGGAGGTACTTGCGGTTGATCGAGGTGTAGGGCTCGCCGTCCAGCCAGGGCTGCTGGTCGCGCTGCTCCTTGCCGGTCATGTCCTTGGCCCAGCCGTCCATGGTCATGATGGTCGGCAGGAAGGCCTTCCACTGGAGGTCGCGGGTGTACATCTTGGGGTCGCGGCGGAAGATCGAGCCGACGTCCCCGGTGTCGTAGGCGATGCCGGACATGGTGGCGCCCGCGTAGGTGGGGATCTGCCAGCGGATGTAGTCCCAGGACAGGCTCTGGTCGCCGCTCCACAGCACGCCGCAGCGCTGGGCGCCGGCCCAGGAGACCGGCAGCCAGACGAAGCCGCGGGCGTCGCTGTTGTCCTCGATGCCGGCCTTGGCCTGGTCGCAGGCGTTCAGTGCGAAGTCGTAGCCGTTGCCGACCCAGGCGACGTCGAGCTTGCGGACCCGGACCCCGGCCTTGACCTCCTCGGCCTGGTTGGGCAGGCCGTTCTGGGTCCACAGGCCGAGCTGGGCGTGGTCCTTGCGCAGGCCGTCGCCGGTCTGCGGGAGGTTCTCGTAGCCGCAGCCGTAGCCGTCGTTGACCAGCATCCAGCCGAGCGGCATCTGGTTCTGCACGTAGCCGTCGGCGACCTTGAGGGCGTCGGTGGTGTGGCGCTCGCCGCGGTTGGCGTTGTGCAGGTAGCAGTCGGAGTCGCCGGGTTCCAGGCCGTAGACCGGCGGCATGAAGGGCTTGCCGACCAGTGAGGTGTACTGGCCGATGACGGACTTGACGTCACCGGTGAAGTAGTAGGCGTCCAGGCGCCGTTCCTGCTGCCCGGTGCGCACCGGCGAGCCGAAGTCGTAGATTCCGGGGGCGAAGGTGTTGCGGAAGACGCCGTAGCCGCCGCTGGAGACGTAGAACGGCTGGGAGTTGTTGTAGCCGCCCTCGTTCCAGTTGGTGCTGTTGGCGACGTGGACGGTCCGGTCGCGGTGCGAGAAGCTGCCGTTCTGCTCGCCGCCGCCGAAGAACTGCTCGTCGGCGCCGCGGGTCAGGCTCTGCCGCAGGCCGCTGGTGGACCAGCGCATCGGGGCGTTCTCCTGCCAGATCGCGGTGCGGTTGTCGGCCTGGTAGAGGCCGAACCGCAGCGGGTGCTTGTAGACCCGCAGCACGACGTGGCCGGAGCGGATGCCGTAGTAGTCGCCGGCGTCGAACGAGGAGGTGCGGGGCTGGAGTTCGGGCTGCTTGCGGATGATGGTGCTGCCCGCCGGGTCGGTGATGGTGCCGTCCGGCGCGGCGCGCAGCCGCAGTTGGTCGTCGGCGAGGAAGTCGACCTTGGCCTTGAGGGTGCCGGCGGCGATGTCGTAGCTTCCCTTGCCGCCGCTGAACGAGGTGAGGTCGCCGGCGTCGGCGGTTTGCGGCAGGTAGGCGCGGCCGGTGAAGGAGCCGCCGTGCACGTCGTACGGGACGACCAGGACGTGGTAGGTGCCGGAGGCCTTGGGGATCACCGTCGCCTCCGGGTCGGCGGTGCCCGCGCTCTCGGCGACCTCCTTGCCGTTGGCGTCGTAGATGTACAGGTCGAAGTCGTCGGTGGGGTTCTGCCACTGGACGGAGATCGGGACGCCGCCCTCGGGGTTGTCGTCCCAGTAGCCGTTCGGGACGTTCACCGTCAGGTCGAAGCGGGCGCAGACCGCGCCGTCCGGGTCCTGGGCGACGGCGGGGCAGGAGGTGGCGCCGCCGAGGGTGCCCTTGGCGTAGGTGGGGCTCTGCCAGGTGACGCTCTGGTGGCTGCCGTCCAGGACGGCGGCGGGCGGGCCGGCGGCGTGGGCCGGTACGACGGGGCCGGTGACGGCGGCGAGGCTGGTCAGGGCTGCCGCGAGGGCGGCCCGGCGGAGCTGGGGTCGGAGCAGGCGCACGGGGGTTCTCCTGTCGACTCGGGGGCTCGGAGGGCGGGGCTCGGGGGAGGGGTCTATCTGCTGACGGGAAGCGCTACTTGACGGATCCGGCGGTCAGGCCGGAGACCACGTGCCGCTCGATCAGCGCGAACAGCACCACCACCGGCACGATCGCGACGACCGAGCCGGCGAACAGGTAGTTCCACTGGACGGTGTAGTTGCCGATGAAGCTGTTGATCCCGACGGTCAGCGGCTGGCTGCCCGGATCGGTGGACAGCGTCAGGCCCATGACGAACTCGTTCCAGGCGGAGATGAAGGTGAAGATCACCGCCGTGACCACGCCCGGCAGGGCCAGCGGCAGCACCACCCGGCGCAGCGCCCCGATCCGGCCCAGGCCGTCGAGCATGGCGGCCTCCTCCAGCTCCACCGGGATCGAGGAGATGTACGCGGTGAGGATCCAGACCGCGAAGGCCAGGTTGAAGGCGGCGTTGCAGAGGATCAGCGTCCAGACCGAGTTGAGCATGGACAGCTGGTAGAACTCCCGGTAGAGGCCCACCAGCAGGGAGGTCGGCTGGAACATCTGGGTCACCAGCACCAGCAGCAGGAACAGCCGGCGGCCCCGGTAGCGCACCCGGGCGGTGTAGTAGGCGGCGGGCAGCGCGACCAGCAGCGCCAGCAGGGTGGAGCCGCCGGCCACCAGCAGGGTGACCCGCAGGTTGTCGCCGAGCGTGGACTCCTGCCACACGCCGACGAAGTTGGACCAGGCGAAGTGCCGTGGCAGGTACGTCGCGTCGCGCAGCTCGTCGGCCGGGCGCAGCGCGGTGACGACCATCTCCAGGTACGGGAACAGGAAGACCGCCGCCAGCAGCCAGGCCGCCCCCGCGAGGGCCAGGGTGCGCGGCCTCCAACGGTTCTGACGCCGCATCAGCTCTCCTCCTGGTTCCAACGGCTGACCTTGAGGAAGGCCAGCACCATCAGCACCACGAGGGCGAAGTTGACCACCGACATCGCCGCGGACTCCCCGATGTCGGTGGACTTCAACTGGTACATGAACACCGTGCTGGTGGCCGTGTCGCTGCTCGGGCCGCCCTGGGTCATGCCCCAGATCACCGGGAAGGAGTTGAAGACGTTGATCAGGTTGATCACCAGGCCGACCAGGAACGCCGGGCGCAGCAGCGGCAGGGTGATCCGCCGGTACGCCTGCCAGGCCGAGGCGCCGTCCACCCGGGCCGCCTCGTACACCTCGGCGGGGACGGTCTGCAGGCCGGCCAGCAGGGTGTAGGTGGTGAACGGGAGGGAGACGAACACGGCGACGAAGACCATCCAGGGCCAGGCCGTCGAGGGGTCGCCCAGCCAGTCCCGCGGGCCGTCGACCAGCCCGAGGTCGGTCATGACGGTGTTCAGCACGCCCGCCGTCCGGTCCAGCATCCAGCGGAAGCCGATCGCGGTCATCAGCACGGACGCCGCCCATGGCGCGATCAGCGCCCAGCGGGCGTAGCGCCGGCCGGGGAAGCGCTGGTCGAACAGCTGGGCCAGGGCGAGCGACAGCAGCATGGTCAGGCCGACCACGGCGAGGGTCCAGGCCACCGTGGCCAGCAGGACGTGGCCGAGGTCCGTCTCGCCGAACAGCTTGCGGTACTTGTCCAGTCCGGCCGAGCCGCGGACGAAGCCGCTGGTGCTGACCCGCAGGAACGAGGTGCGGACCATCTCGTACACCGGCCACAGCACCACGGCGAGGATCAGCAGCACGGCGGGGGCGATCCACGGCAGCGGGCCGAAGCGACGGCCTCTGCGCACAGGGGGGTTGGGAGTCACGGGGGTGCCTTTCACGGCCGTCGCCGGGTGCCGGCCGTCACTTGTTCGGGGTTGGCCGGCACCCGCTCGGGGTGGGCCGCCAACTGTCGGGCGCCTGACGTCACTTGTTCGCGACGGCGTCCTGGGCCTTCTTCTGGAGGTCGCCGAGCACCTTGGCCGGGTCGCCCGCGACGGCGCTGCCGACCGACTTCTTGATCTCGGCCGAGACCGCGTCCCAGGTGGTGTCGCCGAGCGGATAGAACACGGCGTTCGGCAGCAGGGCGAAGAACGGCGCGAGGTCCTGGTGCTTGCCCCCGGTGGTCAGCTCCTGCAGCGCGCTCTTGGTCACCGGCATCAGGTTGTACGTCTCGTCGAAGGAGACCTGGTTGCCCTTGGTGTACGCGAAGTCGAGGAACTTCCGGATCTGGTCGCGGTGCCCGTTCTTCTTGAACGCCATCATCCAGTCCGCCACGCCGAGGGTGGAGGCCAGCGGGCCGTTCTTGCCGGGGATGGGTGCGACCCCGTAGTCGACCTTGCCGTCCTGTGCCATCTGGATCAGTGACGGGTGCCCGTTGAGCATGGCCGCCTTCCCGGCCGCGAAGTCCGCGAACGCGGTCTTGCGGTCGGTGGTGGCCGGGTTGGCGTAGGTCAGCCCCGGGTCGACCAGGTTGGACCTGAGCCAGCGGAAGGTGTCGATGTCGGCCTGGCTGTTCAGGGTGTACGCGCCGTCCTTCCCGGTCGGCCCGCCGTCGTTGCCCAGTTCCCAGATCATGCTCTCGCCCTGGGCCTCCTCCGGCCCCAGCGGCAGCGCGTACGGCGTGACCCCGGGCACCTTGGCCTTCACCAGCTCGGCGTCCTTGCGCAACTCCTCCCAGCTGGTGGGCGGTTGGCCGATACCGGCCTGCTGGAACAGCGCCTTGTTGTAGAACAGCGCCCGCGCCGAGGACACGAACGGGATGCCGTACTGCACGCCCTTGACCTGCCCGGCCCTGGCGAAGCTGTCGATCAGGTCGCCCCGGGTGTCCGGCGACAGCACGTCCTCGGCCTTGTACAGCAGGTCGTCGGCGACCTTGTCGGCGTACCCGCCGGTCTGCAGCACGTCCGGCACGTTGCCGCTCTGGATCATCGTCTTGACCTGCTTGTCGATGTCGTTCCAGTTCACCACCTGGACGTCCACCTTGATGCCGGGGTTGGCCGCGGTGAACGCGGTGGCGACCCCGTTCCAGTAGTTCTTCGAGCTGTTGGACTCCTTGTCGCCGTAGTCGGCGGCCACCAGCTTGAGCGTCACCTTCCCGTCGGCGTCCGCCCCACCACTGCCGCTCCCGCCGCCACTGCCGCAGGAGGTGAGGGCGAGCGCCCCCAGGGCACACGCCGAGACGAGGGCCAGCACACGTTTGTCCACCGCAGATACCGCCTTCGTGCGTGCTTGATCGGATGATCCAAGATGCTTGAAGAACACTGGTTTTGAGCAGTTTCGAAAGAGCAGCTTGCTGCTCCGGGCGGTTCATGTCAATCGTGACTGCAGTTTTGAGCAACGCAACCCCTGAGTCTCGGCCCACCGCGCCCCGCTCTGCGCAGAAACGCTCAAACCATGGGGTGGTCCCGGCCCCGCTGATCGGGCGAGTGGTCACCGCAGCTCATATGTCGCTCAAATGTCTTCAACTCTTGGTGAGTTGGGCCACATCATGGAGTGCCCGCGGCGGCCGGACACGCCAGGTGTGTCCGGAACGCGGAGCGGGCACCCGTGGGTGCTCGGAGCAGGGGGGCCGAATGTCATCAGGTGTGCGGACGCTTTCCCGGGTGATCACGGCGATCGCGCTCGTGGCCGCCTATGCCGCGCTGCACGTGCTGATCACGGTGGTCGAGAGCCGGCAGGCCGAGAGCCGCCTCCAGGACGGCCCGGCCCGCGTCGCCGCGTTCACCGTCCTGGTGGACCGCTTCGCGGCCGGTGACCCAACCGCCCGCACCGAACTCGTCGCGGCGAGGGCGTGGTTCGAGGAGAACGTGCCCGCCGGCCGGGCCCGGGCCACGGTCGCCGCGGTCACCGGCTTCGTGGACCTGGGCCGGGGCGCCTCCGCCCGGGCGCGGGCCGGTGCGCTCGCGGCGGACGTCGAACGGGATCGGGCGGGCCTCGACCAGGACCTCCGCTCCGAGACCCTGGCGGGGCTGTGGCTCACGGCGGGCGCGCTGGCCTTCGCCGGACCGTCGCTCTGGCTCCGCCGCCGACGCAGGGCGGCGACCGCGGAAGCCGTCCGTACGGTCGGCCGGTTCGCCGAACGGCATCCGCCCTGGCGCCGGCCGCTGTTCCTGACCGCGAGCGGCCTCGGCTACACCCTGTTCATCGGAGGGATGACCCTCGTGAGCATGGCCCAGCGGACGAGTCCGACCGAACACGACAGGCCGATGACCGTCCAAGTCCTGCTGCTTCCGGTGGGGTTGGCCGCGGTCGGTGCGGGCTTCCTGATGCTGCGCTACAGCCGGCCCCGTTCGACCCGGGGTGCGGTGCGCGCCCTGCGGGCCGACGGCCGCCGGCCCGTCCTCTACCTCCGCAGCTTCGCCGACGACCGCACCGCGGCCCAGGTCGACGACGGACAGGCGCTCAACATCCACTCCCGGGAGGAGCAACTCGCCTCCGCCCTGGGGGCGTTCGGCCCGGTGATCGCGGTGGGCAGGCCCGGTGAGCCGCTGCCGCTGCTCGGCGCGGCACGGTTCTACCTCCCACTGGACGACTGGAAGCCGACGATCCTGCGGCTGATGGACCTCTCCCAACTCATCGTGCTGCGGGTGGGCGTCGGCGAGGGACTGCGCTGGGAGATCGACCAGGTCGTCGCCACCCAGCCCGCCCGCAAGCTCCTCCTGCTGACACCGGGCCGGGTGAGCGAGGCGATCGACAGCCTGGACGGTCGGCTGCCGGTGCCCCTTCCGCTGGAGGGGGTGGCGGCGGACACCTCCTGGATCTCGGCCGCCGTCACCTTCGCACCCGACTGGACACCGCAGGTGACGGCGGTCCAGCCCACGTCCGGCCCGGCGCCCCACCGGCGCTGGATCATGCGTCGCCTCAGGGCGGCCAAGGAGGTGACCTGGGACCCCTCACCGGCGCGCCGAACGGTCGGCGCGATGAAGACCGCACTGGCGGCGGTGGGCGTCCGCGGCCGGATGGTCGTGATGCGCAGCGACATCAACCTGCTCGGCACCTGGGGCAAGGGAATGGTGGCGATCGCGATCCTGGTCCTGCTCTACCGGGTGCTCGCACTCGCCGCTCCCTGAGAGCGCCCGGCCGGAACCGGCGCCGGGCGGCAGTGCCCGGCGCGACGTCGAGGACGCGGTGAGGACGCGTCGAAGGCACCTCGAAGGTCCGTCGAAGAGACGGCGATGACGGTACGTCAACGGAGGGAACCCATGAGCAACGCACAGCAACACGGCGCCGGTCGCGCGGGCGGCATCGGGGCGAGGACGCACAGGCCGGTGACCGGTTGGGGCGTCGCCGCGGCGGTGCTGATCGCGGTGGAGGTCCTGCGGGAGGTGCTGGTCTCGGTGGCCAACTGGCGCGACTACCTGCTCATCCACGACTACCTCAACGGAGCGGCCACGGACGCGGACCTCGCGGCCGCCGATTCGGACGTCCTCACGACGGTGTCGTCGCTGGCGGCGAGTTTCGTTCTCTGGGGCGCGGCCGGGGTGGCGTTCCTGGTCTGGCTGTGGCGGGCACGGATCAACGCGGAGGCGCTGGGGGGTCGCGACGCCCATCGCCGGTCCCGGATGTGGACGGTCGGGTCCTGGACGGTCCCCGTGGCCAACCTCTGGTACCCCTACCAGGTCGTCACGGACATCTGGCGGGCCAGCGCTCCTCGGCGACCGGCCCCCGACACGCTGGTCAAGGCCTGGTGGGCCTTCTTCATCCTGGCCGAGATCGTCAAACCGGTCCAGTGGCGCCTGGCCAACTCGGAGGAGAGCGAGTCGGACGTGCTGGCCAACGCCAACGCGTCCGCGCTGCTGACGGTACTGTTCCTGGTGGCCGGGGTGCTGGTCATCCTCCTCATCCGACAGGTCACGACCTGGCAGAACCGGGCGGCGGAAGCCGCGGGCGGTGAGCGGTGAACCCCGTGGCCGCCCGCCCCGCCGATCCCCACCAGCCGCCGGAACTGCTGGAGTTGTACAAGCTCGCGGTGGAGATGGCCGACCGGGTGTCGGCCCGCCGCGGCGCGGCCAACGCCTTCTTCCTCTCCGTGCAGACCGCCCTGGTCACCGTCGTCGGCTTCGGTGTTCCCCAACTGCGGGAGACCGCGTGGTGGTCGGTGGTCGCCGTCACCGCGGCGGGCCTGACCCTGTCCGCCGCGTGGTGGCTCCAACTGCGCAGCTACCGGGACCTCAACGCCGCGAAGTTCAAAGTCATCAACGAGCTCGAGAACGGCCTGCCGGCCAAGGTCTTCACCGACGAGTGGAACCACCTCAAACAGACCCCGCGCCAGGCCGGACGCAAGCGGTACGCGGAACTCGGCATCTCCGAACGGCTCGTCCCCTGGGTGTTCGCCGCGGTGTATCTGGTGATCCTCCTGGGAACGCTGCTCGAATGACCTACCTCGACGAGCTCGCCGACCTCATCCGCTCGTGCCTTCCGGCCGCCGCCGCGCCGCCGGCCGACTCCGACGACCTCTTCCGCAGCTACGCCGTACTGCTCCGCGCGAAGGGGACGCAGGTCACGGACGAGGACGTCCACGACGCCTGGTCGGCGTGGATGCAGTCGACGAACGCCGACCACGGCGCCCTGGTCCCCTTCCAGGACCTCCCCCCGGAGACCAGGGCCCTCGACGCCCCGTACGCGGAGGCGATCCGCGCCGCGGCGCGCAAGGTCGGACGGTGACGACCGGCGGGCGGTCCGGGCCCGGGGAGCGCGGCCACTGAGACAGGAGTCCCTGCGCTCCGAAAGGCCTCGTCACTCGGCAAGACCGCCCGCCGGAACCAGGTGTGAGTGACCGTCACCCACCGGAAGCGGGGAACTCCGGACGGGCGGAAGACGGCCGAACGGCCCGCGCGCTCGCGGTAGGGTGGCGCGCGCGGTCGGGGAGGCCGCAGGTGAGGACGGCGGTTCGGGCGTACGGCCCGGACGTTCGGGAGGGGAGCGGCGTGGCCGGGGACGTGACGGTGGGGACGATCGACCTGGGGGACGGCACCACGGTGCGGGCCGAGGTGATCGGCGACGTGGGCTTCGCCGCCGCCGGAGCCGAGGCCGCCCCGGCCGCCACCCCCGCCGCCGCGGAGTGACCGGCCCGCACCTCGACGGCGCCCGGGCCGAGGCGCTGCACCGCTGCGCCGTCCGGATCGAGGCCGCGGGCGCCTTCCTGGGCAGCGGCTTCCTGGTTGCCCCGGGCCTGGCGGTCACCTGCGCGCACGTGGTGCTGGACCGGCGCGGCCCGGCCGAGGGCCTGGTGGTGCGGCACGGGGCGAGCACGCACCCCGTGCCGCCCGACGCCGTCCGGGCCGAACCCGCCGAGCTGGGCACCGGCCCCTTCGAGGCGTTCCCCGACCTCGCGCTGCTCGCCGTCCCGGCGGCCGGCCCCGGCCACCCGGTGGCCCCGCTGGCGGGCGCCGAGGCCGAGCCGGGGACGTGGCTGACCGCCCTCGGGCACTCCACGGCCACCCCGACACCGGGGGTCAACGAGGACACGGTGGCCCTGCGGGTCGTCGGCCGGTCCGGGGAGTTCACCGCCGTCACCGGCTTCGTGCAGCCCGGCCTCAGCGGCAGCATGCTGGCCGGGCCGGACGGGCTGGTGCGCGGCGTGCTCAAGGGCACCCGCTCGCACAAGCAGGACCTGGGCGGCTGGTACGTGCCACTGGCGGCCCTGATCGCCTTCCTCGGCCCGGTGGTCCGCGCAGCCGCGCCCCCACCATCGCCCACCGACGCCGACCTGGTGACGGCGCTGATGGCCCTCCCGTACACCGCGCGCGCCGACGGCCGGTTCGACCTGCTGGAGCGGATGGGCGAGCACCTCGGCCTGCCGAACTCCTTCGAGGTCGAGGAACGCTCCGACCGCCGCGACCACCTGTTCCGCATCGTGCGCCGCTGCCGCCACCACCGGGACGCCCCGGCGGCCCTCCGCGCGCTGTACACGGCACTGGAGGAACTCGCCCCCCACGACGGCGCGTTACCGCACCTGCGGGACGTGCTCGGCCGGGCCGCCGGGGACCGCCCCGCGGACGGCCCGGGGAGCTGGTAGGCCGATGCACCCAGGCGCGTACGGCGGCAGGCCGCCGCAGGCCGCCGTCGAGCGGGGCCCGTACCCCACCGTTGAGCGGGGCCCGCACCTCGCCGCCCCGTTCGAGGAGGCCGAAGGCCTGCTGGCCGACATCCTGTTCGACTTCCAGGGCATCTCCCGACGGGACTTCCGCCAGGGCGTGCTGGAGACGATGGGCCGCTCCCCGGCGTCCCGCCTCTTCCACCTGGACGTCAAGGAGGCCGACACCCCGCGCGAACACGTCCGGGAGATCCTGCGGAGCATCCGCTGCGCCCGCGACCCCCGGGCCGTCCTCGGCGCGCTCGGCGAGGCGCTCAGGGACCACGACCCGTACGGCGGCGCCCTGCCCTGGCTGGAGGTGACCGTGCTCGCGCTGACCGCCGAGACCGGCCTGCCCGCCCGCGCCCTGCTCCACGCCATCACCCTGCTGCGCACCCTGGACCCGGCCCCCGACCCGCACCAACTGCTCCTCCACGTACCCCCGAACGCGCCCGGCCGCCACCGGATCGGCGAGCGGACCACCCTGCCCGAGGTCCTCACCCGCCTGCTGGACCACTTCGGCGGCCCCGACGCCGGCTACGCCCTGGCCTTCCTGGACGGCCTCGCCCGAGACCGCGACCTGCTGCTCCGGCACCCCCGGCTCGGCGACCTGGGCGCCCTGCTGTGCAGCCTCCCGGTCGCCCGCCCCACGCCCCGGGAGGAGACGGCCGTCCGCCTGATCGTGCAGATCCGGCTGGAACCCGAGACCCCGGAGCACATCGAGGCCGGCCGCTACCACCTCCGGGCGTCCTGCTACCGGCAACCGCTGGCCGGCGGCCCGATCGCCCGCCTCCACGACCTCGTCGCCACCGACTCGCTCGCCCTGGAGGACCTGGTCGCCGAGGGAAGCGCCCGACTGGCCGGCTGGCAGACCCTCGTCTCCGAGCTCGGCCGGAACCGGCGCAGCCCCGTCCGGATCGAGTTCCTGCTGCCCAGGGAACTGCTCGGCCACAGCGCCGAACTGTGGTCCCCGACCCAGGACGGACGCCGGATCGGACTGCTGCACCCGGTGGTGGTCCGCTACCTGGACCGCTACATCAACCCGTGGCTGCAGACCGAGGCCTGGTACGACCGGTGGGAGCACCTGTTCGCCGACACCCTCGACCGCGACGCCGCCGACCGGATCGACTGGCCGCCCCTGCACCCCGAACGGGTCGCCGACCTGCCCGGCTGGCTCGACGGCCGCCCCACCGTCGCCTGCCTCGCCCTCGACACCCCGTACGACGAACTCGACCCCCGGGTGCGCGCGGCCGTGCTCGACGCCGTGGAGATCGACGGCGTCCCGGCCATGCTGTGGCGCCGCGCCCCCGGCGCCCCGACCGAGGTCGTCGACGCCCTGCTCCGCGACCGCCCGCGCTCCCTCGCCCACCTGCCGGAAGCCGTCCACCGGCACCGCAAGGTCACCCGGGGGGCACCCACCCAGGACGGCGTCACCCTCTTCTGGGACGACCCGAACTGCATGGACCCGGACCAGGACGCCGGGTTCCCGGGGATGGTGTGAGGCGGAGGGTGTGGGCCGGAGGGTGTGGGCCGGAGGGTGTGGGCCGGACGGTGCGAGGCGGATGGCCGGCGGTGAAGCGGGAATCAACGGCGCGGGAAACGACCGCACACAGGACCGAGGAGTGGGAAACGATGAGGACGAGGACGAGGACCAGGACGAGGACGAGGCGGTAACGATGCCCGAGAACTGGTGGATCTACCGGGGCACCGGCGTGCCCCACGGCGGCATCGCCGCGCTCCCGCCCGCCCCGGCCTGGCGCTCCTTCGGCGACTGGCTCGACGGCGACGAGGAACTCCCGCCGCCCCCCGCCCAGGAGGCCGCCGGCCTGACGGCCCGCCGCCTCGGCCGCGTCCAGCAGGCCACCGCCTACCAGGCCGACGAACGCGAGATCCACCTCGTCAACCTGGCCCTCCACCTGCGCCGCCCGCTGCTGATCACCGGCAAGCCCGGCGTCGGCAAGTCCACCCTCGCCTACGCCGTCGCCCACGAGCTGGGCCTCGGCCCGGTGCTGCGCTGGCCGATCAGCAGCCGCTCCACCCTGCGCGACGGCCTCTACACCTACGACGCCATCGGCCGGCTCCACGAGGCCGGCCTGCACGCGCCGCAGGACGGCCCGCACCGCAGGCCGCCCGCCATCGGCCGGTTCCTGCGCCTCGGCCCGCTCGGCACCGCCCTGCTGCCCTGGCGCACCCCCCGCGTCGTCCTCATCGACGAGATCGACAAGAGCGACATCGACCTGCCCAACGACCTCCTCAACGTCTTCGAGGAGGGCGAGTTCGAGATCCCCGAACTCCAGCGCCTCGGCCCGGGCCCGCAGGAGGTCGCCGTCGCCGACCCCGGCCGGCGCGCCGTCGTCCACGGCGGCCACGTGCGCTGCGCCCACTTCCCGCTTGTCGTCCTCACCAGCAACGGCGAGCGGGAGTTCCCCTCCGCCCTGCTGCGCCGCTGCGTCCGGCTGGAGATCCAACCGCCCACCGAGGAACGGCTGGCCGCCATGGTCGCCGCCCACCTCGGCACGGACGGCAGCCCGGACGGCGCCCAACGCGCCGAGCTGATCACCGAGTTCCTGCGCCGCCAACGCGAGGACGGCGCCGACCTGGCCAACGACCAGCTGCTCAACGCCCTGCTGATGGCCGAACGCGGCCTGTGGGGCAGCGGACCGGGGCGCGACGTCATTCAGGACGTCCTGCTGCGCCCGCTCAACGAGAGCTGAGGCGGCGGCCGGTGGACGGGTTCGGCACGGGCGGGGTCGGTACGGGCTGTCACAGCGCGGACGGCGAGCCGGCGGCGCACGCCGTGCTGCGGCAGGCGCTGGCCGCCCTCGCCGCCCCCGAGGACGGCGCGTCGCAACCCCAGGACCTGGCCGACGTGCTGTGGATCTCCCGGCTGGCCGGCCTCGGCCCGCTCCCCGCCACCGACCCCGACACCGACACCGCCACCGACCCCGAGTCGCCGGGCGGCCACCCCGCACCCCCGGCCACCCTGCACCCGAACCCGCACCAGCCGACCGCCGACCCCCGCCAGGACCCCCGCCGCCCCGCCGACACCGCCCCCGCCCGACCCCGACCGCCCGCCCCCACCACCCCGCAGCCCGGCCCCAAGGTCGAACTCCACCCCCGCCACGCCCCCGCCGACCCCGGCCACCCCGACGGCCCCGTCCGCGGCGCCGAGGTCGTCCAGGTCACCCGGCCTCCCGCCCTGCCCGGCGCCCTCGCCATCGCCCGCGCCCTGCGGCCGCTGCGCCGACCGCTCACCCAGCGCCCCGGCGGCCGCAGGCCGTCCCACCTCGACGAGGAGGCGACGGCGGAGGCCACCGCCGAGGCCGGGGTGCTGCTGCCGGTCTGGCAGCGGACCGAGCCCCGCTACTCCGTCGACCTGCTGGTCGACACCGGCGCCACCATGGCCGTCTGGCACGACCTCGCCGGTGAACTCGCCACCCTGCTGGAACGCCACGGCGCCTTCGAGGAGGTCCGCACCTGGTCCCTCGACACCGACCGGGGCACCCCGCACCTCACCCCCTTCCGCCGCCGCCGCACCGCCGCCCCGCCCCCCGCCGCCCCCGACCCGAACTGGTCCCGCCCGCTCGCCGACCCGCACGGGCGCCGGATCCTGTTCGTCCTCACCGACGGCGTCGGACCGGCCTGGTACGGCCGGGAGTTGGTGCCCTTCCTGGCCCGCGCCGCAGCCGCCGGGCCGGCCGCCGCCCTCCAGGTGCTGCCCCGCCGGCTCTGGCACCGGACGGCCCTGCGCCCCGCCCCCGTCGAGGCCCGCGCCGCCACCCACGGCCGGCCCGTCCCGCGGCTGCGCACCGAGAGCACCCTGCCCGGCATCCCGCGCGGCCGGGCCGGTGCGTCGGCCCGGGCCTCGGTCGGCTGGCTGCCGGTCCTGGAGATCGACGCCGACTGGATCGCCCCCTGGGCCGACCTCACCGCGGGCCGCACCACCGGCTGGACGCCCATGCTGGCCGCGCCGCTCAGCGGGATCCCGCGCCCGCCGCGCCCGCGCACCAGGGACACGGCCGCGCGCCCGCCCGCCGACCGGGTCGCCGCCTTCCGGGCCGGGAGCTCCCCGAACGCCCACCGGCTCGCCTGCCACCTGGCGGCGGCGCCGCTCAGCCTGCCCGTGATGCGGCTGGTCCAGCGGTCGACCGTGCCGGAGTCCGGGCAGCGGGAACTCGCCGAACTGTTCCTGTCCGGGCTGATCGAGGTGCGGGAGAAGGCCGCCGACCCGGACGAGGTGGTGTACGACTTCGTCGACGGCGTCCGGGAGGAACTGCTGGGGGAGCTGACCCGCACCGAGTCGGTCCGGGTGCTGGAGCACGTCCTCGCCAAGGTCTCCGGCCGGGTCGCCGCGACCTTCGGCGGCACCCTCGACTTCCGCGCCCTCGCCGCCGCGATGGAGGACTCACGACATCGGCTCCCGGAGCGCAGCCGCCCGTTCGCCGAGGTCGCGGCGCGCGTCCTGGCCGGGGCCGGCGGCCAACACGTCACGATCGCCCGGCACTTGAGCAGCGCCGTCGGCGACCGGACGTTCCGGCGGGAGCTGCTGACCCCGCCCCCGCCGCTCACCAGCCCGCCGGACCCGCCGCGGATGATCGGACGGCAGGAGGAACTCGACCGGCTCGTCCAGGCCTGCGAACGAGGGGGCACGAGGACCCGGCTGATCGCGATCGAGGCGGCCCAGGGCATGGGGAGGCGCCGCCTCCTCCAGGAGTACGTCCGGTTGCACGGTGGGCAGCACCCCTTCATCCACTGGATCGACGGGCGGACCGCCGACACGATGGCCGCCGGATTCGAGCGACTGCGGGCCGCCCTGGGCGCGGAGAGCGCCGACCGCCTCGACGAGCGGCTCGACGCCCACCCGAACTGGCTGGTCATCGTGGACGACCTGTGGTCGGACGACCTGTACCCCCGCGAACTCGCCCGGCTCCTCGACTCCGAGGGGGGCCGGGTGATCGTCACGACCAACTCCCGCGAGGGAAAGCCCTTCCTGCAGTCCGCGACGACATTCGTCCTGGCCTTCCTCACCGAGGACGAACTCCGCGAGGAGATCCGCCACCGCCTCGGCGACGCCTACCGGCGGATCGAGTACGCCCAGGAGTTCCAGCACCTCCTCGACCGGATGCCCCGCCGCCCGGACGAACTGGCGACCTGGCACCTGGACGAGAAGCTGGCCGTGCTGGTCGGGCCGCCGGGACCGGGGGACTCCTACTCCACCGTCCGCAGCTTCCGCCTGCCCAGCCCGGCCCTGGCGATCGCGACCGTGCCGAACGCGTACGGCCTCGGGCGCGGCTACGTCGCCGTCTACGGCGCGGACAGCCTGCTCCGCTACCTCGATGTGACGACCGGACAGGTGGTGGAACCGGCTCTGTCCCTCGGGACCACCGCAGCCGACGTCGTCGCCATGACCGAGGTCAGTGACCGGCCGGCCCTCCTCTGCACCGCGGCCCCCGACGGCGGATTCTCCTTCTGGGACGCCCGGGACGGCTCCCTCGTGTCGGGTCGGGCGGGCCGTCCGGAGCCGCCCGTGGCCATGTCGCCCTACGTGCACGGCAACGGGAGCCAGTACTACTGGACCTCCGACTCCGACGGCCGGATGTTCTTGTGGAGGTCGTTGGGCAGTGACGACGGTGACGTTCCCCTGGAACTGCCCGGCCTCCCCGGCGGCCACCGGGCCTGGGCACTGACGACCCTGCCGGGCCGGGGCGGGCGGTCACTCCTGGTCGGCGTCGACCCGACCGGACGCCTCCACCGCTGGCAGCCCGAGGACCCCACGACCGCCGAGTTCTTCGCCGCCGCCGTGGTCGACCCCGCCCGGGCGCGGACGATCGTCGGGATCAGCGGCGATGACACCCACTGCGTGCTCGCCTCGATCGGCGACCGGGACACCCACATCCACATCTGGGAGTTCGAGGGCCGCTGGCGCGCCGACCGCCGACGCGAGGAGCGGAGGGCCGGGGACCGCGCGCGTGAGGCCGAACGGCCGCTCGTCGCGGAGCGGTTCCGCCTGGTCGAGCGGATCGCCCAGGGGCGGCGGAGCGAGGTCTGGCGGGCCCGCGACGAGCGCGACGGCTCGACGGTCGCGGTGAAGTCCTTCGCCCGGGAGCACCTCTTCCCCGAACTGGACCAGGGCCTGTTCCAGCAACAGGCCGGGATGCTCGCCGGGCTCGACCATCCGGGCCTCGTCGCCTTCCGCGGTTCCGGCAGTGACACCGAACGCCTCTACCTGGCCGTGGAGTTCATCGACGGGCCCGACCTCAGGAGCATGCTCGACGGCGGCTCCGTACCCTCGCACGAGGCCGCGGTCATCGCCCACGGTGTGGCCGAGGCACTGGTGTACCTGCACAGCCACGGGATCGCGCACGGCAGGATCGAGCCCGCCAACATCCTCATCCGCCCGGACGGCAGCCCCGTCCTCTGCGACCTCGGCATCGACCTGGACGGGAATGGCACGACGGACCGGACCGTCGACCTCTTCGACCTCGGCACCGTCCTCCAGGAGACCGGAGTGCCCGAGGCCCTGCACGGCCTCGTCCTCGACCTGGTGCACCCGGACCCGCGCCGCCGACCGTCCTCCGCCGCCGAGGTCCTCCAGCGGATCGCCGCCTCCGGAGCCCTGGTCCGGCCCGACCGCACGACGGCGCCGCCCCTGCGGTTCACCCTGCTCGGAGAGGTCCGCGCCTGGCGCGGGGACGAAACGGTGGAACTCGGACCGGGGGAGCGGAAGGCGCTGCTCGCCGCCCTGTTGAAGTACCGCCGTCGCCCCGTCCGGGCCGAGGTGCTGATCGCGGAGGTACGGCACCGGCACACCTCGTCCAACCGTGACATCGACGAAGTGCGATCCCACATAACGGAGTTGGGGAGAGTCCTCAACTCGCCGTCGGACCCCCGCAGGGTGCTGGAGGAGCTGGCGGACCACCACACCTGGGTCCTGAACGTCGTCTCCGAGCAGATCGACACCGTGCTCTTCGAACAGGCCCTGGAGCGCGCCTTGACGGCACGTGCGGACGCCGACCCGGCGGAGGCCCGGCGGTACGCCGAGAAGGCCCTCGCCCTCTGGCAGGGGCCGCCGCTGGCCGACGCGCCGGGGCCGCTGGCGGAGATCGAGCGGATCAGGCTGACCGGACTGTACGAACGCGCCCAGGAGTTGCTGCTCGAAACGGCGCCGTCGGCCGACCCGGGCGACACCCGCCTCGGCTACCGGCTGCTCGGCCCGTTGCGCGTCCTGCGGGGCGGGGAATCGTGGCCCGTCGGCTCACCGGAGCAGCAGGCCGTCCTGGCCGCCCTCCTGCTGCACGCCCCGGCGCCCGTGCCGACCGCGGGCCTGGTCGACGCCCTCTACGGTGACGCTCCACCACCCCAGGCCGTCGCCGCCGTGCGCACCTACGTATCCCGGCTGCGTTCCGTCCTCGGCGACCCTGCCCAGCCGCGTGGCGTGGCCGACATCCTCCAGACGGTGGGCGACGGCTACCGGCTGCACGTCGAACCGGGCTCCCTCGACGTCGCCGTCTTCGAGCAGCGCCTGGCCGAGGCCCGGCAGACGCAGGAGGCCGGGGACGTGTCCGGGGCACACCTCCTGCTGCGCTCCGCGCTCGACCTCTGGGACGGTCCTGCGCTGGACGGCGTCCCCGGGCCGTACGCCTCCGGGGAGCGCGTCCGGCTGATCGAGCGGCGGATGGCGGCCACCGAGGCCCTGTATGCCACCGGCCTGGCACTCGGGCGGCACTCGGAGCTCGCGAACGCACTCGAACGGCTCGTCCACGAGAACCCGCTTCGCGAGCGGCTGAGTGCGCTGCTGATGCTCGCCCACTACCGGTGCGGTCGGCGGACCGTGGCACTCGTCGCCTACAGGCAGCTCCAGCGCGCGCTGCAACAGGATTCGGGCCTCGATACCAGCCCGGTGGTGAAGCGGTTGTACCGGATGATGCAGGCGGACGATCCCGATCTCCGCACGCCCGGGTCGGCGGAGGCGCTCATCGGATTGTCCGTCGGGACCGCCGTGTCCGCCGACCGAACCCCGGGAGGCGAATCCCCGCAGGGCGTGGTGATCGGGCGGCGCGACGATGCCCGACGGTCCCCGGTGGTGGTCGACTTCGAGGCCGATCCGCTGTTCGCCGTGTTCGGCGACACCGGATCCGGAAAGACCGCGCTGCTCCGGCTGCTGGTCAGGAGGCTCGTCGAGCGCTACACGTCGGAACAAGTGGGCTTCCTGGTGGTCGACTTCGAGGGCTCCCTGGGGGACGAGGTCCCGCCCGAGTACCTCGTCCACCACGCGGGGGACATGGCGGGCCTGGCCACCCTGGTCCGGATCCTGAGCGTCGCGGCCACCAGCCGTACGCCGGGATCCCGGGGGCACAAGGACATCTTCCTCGTCGTGGACGACCTGGACCTCGTTGCCGCGAATGGGGACGACCCGCTCTCCGACCTCGTCAGGTTCCTTCGTCACTCCCGTGAACTCGGTCTCCGGGTGATCGTCGCCGACCACGGCGTGGGCGCCGGCCGGGCTCGGACCGCCGAGCCGTTCCTCCGCGCGGTGTGCGACCTCGGGCGTCACGGAGTGCTGCTCTCGGGCGACGAGCAGGAGGGAAGCCTGCTCGGCTACACGGCGGCCGAGCCCCTCCCACCGGGCCGGGGCATTCTGGTGACACCGAGGCGCTCGTCCGGAGCACTGTTCCAACTCGAGTGGGTACGACCGTCGGGGAGCGATGGCGCTGGATGACGCGGTGGAAACGCACGCCGCCGAGCACCCCCGCGAGCTGGACGCGATCCACGGCCGGTGGATGACTCGGCGTCATCGTGGGGGCGCGGACGACGATGAGTGGTACTCCGGGGCCTGCGCGAACGGGGAGTCGGAGTTCGACGGGACGGTGCGGTTCGAGCACGACGGCTGCGAGCGCTTCGCGCGCTCGGGCCGATGGTCCGTCCCGTCGGACTTCTGACGACGGCCGGCGGGGGATCAGAGTGCCGGGACCTTGGGGAGGCCGAACATGAACCGTTGACGGAACGTGTGTACCGGGCGTGCGTCAGGAGTGTGTCAGGGCCGGACGGCGAAGACCCAGCGGTTGGCGGCGAGGGTGTCGTCCGGTTCGGGGAGCGGCCCGCGGCCGTAGTGGCGGGTGAACTCGAAGGGGGTGTGGTCGGTGGTGGACCAGCCGTGCGCGCGGAGGTCGGCGGGGGTGTCGGGGCGGGGTTCGGCGTCGAAGAGGGCGAGCAGGTCGATGCCGGTCCGGTCGCGGGTGGCGGTGTAGACGGGGTTGCCGCGGACGGCCGCGGACTCGATGCCGAGCTTGGCCTCGTAGGCGAGGGTGGAGCCGGGGGCGCTGAGCCGGGCGACGGTGGCGAAGAGTTCGCGTTCGGCGGTGCCGGGCAGGTAGAGCAGCAGGCCTTCGGCGAGCCAGGCGGTGGGCCGGTCGGGGCGGAAGCCGGCGGCGGTGAGCGCCTGGGCCCAGTCGGTGCGCAGGTCGGTGCCGACGGTGACCCGGTGCGGGGTGGTCGGACGGGCGTCGATGCCGTCCAGGACGCCCTGTTTGAAGGCCAGTACCTCGGGCCGGTCGATCTCGTAGAGGGCGCAGTCGGACGGCCAGTCGAGCCGGTACGCCCGGGCGTCCAGTCCGGCGCCGAGCAGGACGACCTGGCGGGCGCCGAGTTGGACGGCGCGCAGCAGCTGGTCGTCCAACGCCCGGGTGCGCAGGGCGAAGTAGCGGCCGAGCCGGCCCCACAGCGGGTCGGCCTCCCCGGCCGGGACGTCCTGGGGGTGGAGCGGCCAGTCGGCGGCGGCGGGGACGGCGCGGACGAAGTGCTCCGCGTACGGGTCCCGGGCGAGGGCGTCGGGGCGGTGGGTCTCGATCGCCCGGGCGGCGGCGACCAGGACGGCGGTGAGGCCCACGCCTTCGGTGACGGTGTGGTCGTCAGTGCCGGGGGTTCCGGTGGGGTCGAGGGTCTCGGTCGCGCCGACACTCATGTGCGCTCCTGTGGTCGGGGGCGGGGGTCTCGGGAGGGTTGGTCCAGACGTCGAGCCGGTCGCGGGTGGTGACGCGGGCGCCGTACACCCGCTGCATGAAGCCGAGGACGGCCTCGTCGGGCAGGTGCAGCGCTGCCGTGCAGTCGGCGAGGACGGTGATGTGGAAGCCCTTCTGGAAGGCGGTGCGCGCGGTGCTGTCGACGCACACGTCGGCGAACACGCCCGTCATGGCGAGGTGGTGGACGCCGCCGTCGACGAGGTGCCGTTCGAAGCCCGCGCTGAGGAAGGCGTCGAAGCAGGCGTGCTTGGTGAACACGGCCTCGTCCGCCCTCGGCGTCACAGCGTGGAACTCGGCGCCCCAGCTGCCGTCGAGGCACTTGGGCCGTTTGCCGAGCGCGGCGTCCCGGTGGCGCCAGCTCGCGCCCTGGTGGGCGGGGTCGCCGAGGAAGCGGACGAAGACCACCTCGGTGCCGTGGGCGCGGGCCGCCTCGACGGCATGGGCGGTGTTGGCGGCGACGGTGGCGAGCCGGGTCGGGTCCCCGGGGTAGCGGGCGGCGGCGACGGGACCGGCGCAGAAGTCGTTCTGCAGGTCGACGACGACCAGGGCGGTCCGGCCGGTCGGCGGCGCCGCGTTCACGCGACCGCCCCGGGCACGGCGTCGGCGGCGGCAGTCACGGTCCAGCTAACGGCGAGTGCGGCGGCGGGTGTCACGGTGCGGCTCCCTCCTCGGCTTGGGTTCCAGCGGGGATCGGACGGTACGTGCCCGATTGGTATCCCACTATTCACCACGGTGTCGGGTGAGCGGGACGTGATCGCCGGGGTTCACCTGATGGGGTCAACTTGGCCCGGCGCTGATGGACCGGGTTCTGCGAGTAGGGCACGGCCGGCTGCCGTGTGGCCTCCCACGTCCGAGCCACCTATGGGGTGGCTGGGACGCGTGACTCACGCCCCGCTCTCCACGCGGTCGCGCCCTTGCGGGCGATGTTGCGGGACGCGTTCCGGTCGGCGTGGGCAACAACCCCGCAGTCGGAGATGCCAGGTGAACCGGATCCAGTCGTCAAGGAGTTGACCCGGGGCGTCAGCGCGCCGTGGCGAGCTGCCAGTCGGCGGGACCGGCCGGTGGCAGGTGGCCGGGCAGGCCGGGGGTCCAGCGCTTGGTGCCGTCCGGCAGGACGGCGAGCGCCTCCACCCCGGGTCGGCGGGCCGCCCAGGAGAGGGCCCGGTCCGGGCCCATCGCGAAGGCGGCGGTGGCCCAGGCGTCGGCGCGGGCGATGCCGGTGCCGGGGGCGCCCACCAGGGTGAGCGAGGCGAGGCCCTCCGCCGGTCGGCCGGTGTGCGGGTCCAGAACGTGGGCGCCGCGTTCGGCGGTGCCGGAGGTGGCGATCGCGAGGTCGCTGCCGCTCAGGACGGCGGCGAGTGCGCCCGGCCGCCCGGGGTGGGCGACGCCGATCCGCCAGGGCCCGCCGCAGGTCTGCACGTCGCCGCCGCCGTTGACGCAGAACTGCCGGGCCCCGGCGGCGCGCAGCAGCCGGGCGGCCTCCTCGACGGCCCAGCCCTTGACCCAGCCGCTGGGGTCGAGCCGGCCGCCGGGGCGCTCGGTGAAGTAGCCGTCGGTCTCGGCCGCGACCTCGCGGCAGGCGTCCAGCACCGTGCGGACCTCGGGATCGCAGTCCGCGAGGGCCAGTTCGCCCCGGTCGAGTCGGCTGATGTCGCTCTCCGGCCGGTACGGGGAGAACACCGCGTCGATCCGGTGCAGCCGGTCGGCGATCCGCCGCAGCGCCTCGGGGGTCGCGGGGCCGGGGTCGCGGACGGCGATCGAGAACACGGTGCCCATCACGGGCTCGGCGTGCCGCAGCACCGGGCGTCAGCCCTTCGCCCGGTCGAGGGCGCTCTGCAGCGAGCGGATGTAGCCGTCGCTGGTGTAGGTCGCGCCGCTGACGGCGTCGATCCCGGCGCTCTGGGCGGAGATCGCCTCCTGGTTGAGGGTGGGGAGGGCGTCGGCGTTGATCTCGCGGTCCCGGCGGTCCTCGGTGGGGTACTTGACCACGTCGACGCCGGTGATCCGGCTCCCGGCGAGGGTGACCTGCACCTGGACCGGGCCGTACCGGGTGTTGATCGTGTCGCCGCTGACCTTCCGGGTGGCGCCGCCCGCCGCCGGTGCGGGCGCGGGCACGGGGGATGCGGAGCCGGAATCGGACGCGGCCCCGGCCCCGGACGCGGACCCGGACCCGGACGAGGTACCCGCCCCCGAGCTGATCACGGGTGCGTTCCCGGTCGCCTGGTGCGGTTTGAGGGAGAGCAGCAGCACCACCCCGGCGGCGGTGGCGGCACTGGTGACGACGGCTCGGCGCATGGACGGCTCCTCGTGTGGTCGGGCTCAGAAGGCGAAGGACTCGTGGTGGATCCGCCCCGGCCGCACCCCGGCCGCCCGCAGCGCCCGTACGGCCTCCGCGGTGACGGCCTCGGGCCCGCACAGGTACACCTCGTGCTCCGCGAGCCCCGGTACCAGGCGGGCCAGCGCCGCCCCGAGGTCCCCGACCTGCTCGCGCGGGCCGAGCAGCTCGTGCACCGTCGCGCCGCGCCGCCGGGCGATCTCCGTCAGCTCCGCCCGGAACAGCACGTCCTCGGCGCGCCGGGCCCGCTGGACCAGGGTGACCTCGCCCGGCAGGGTCTCGAACAGGGCCCGCAGCGGGGTGATCCCGACGCCCACCCCGAGCAGCAGCACCCGGCGCCGGCGCTGCTGCCGCCCGGTGAACGCGCCGTACGGCCCCTCGGCCCGGACCGGGGTGCCCGGGCGCAGCCGGGCGACGGCGGCGCTGTGGCCGCCGAGGTCCTTGACGGTGAACCGGAGGAAGTCCGGGCGGGCCGGCGCGGACAGCGAGTACGGGTTGGCGGCCCAGCGCAGCCCGGGGGCCTGGAACTGGAGGCGGAAGAACTGGCCGGGCTCGGCGCGGAGTTCGTCGAGCCGCCGACCGGACAGGAACAGCGACACCACGCCCGGTCCCTCCGGCCGGATCTCGGCGACCCGCAGCCCGTGCCGCCGGTCGAGCAGCCAGGGCCGCAGCAGCCGGAACCAGCCGAGCAGCGCCGCCGTCCCGAAGTAGAGCGCGTACCAGGCGGCCCGGCCGGGTCCGCCGCCGAGGTCGGCGCCGGTGGTCAGCTGGTGGGCGAAGGCCAGCGCCACCGCGAGGTAGGTGGCCAGGTGCAGGTGGTACCAGGTCTCGTAGGAGAGCCGGCGGCGGGCCGCCCGGGCGGAGACCGCTCCGGTGCCGAGCATCAGCAGGGTGCCGAAGGCGGCCTTGAGCATGTCGGGGTAGTGGAAGACGATCTCCACGCCCTCGTCGAGCGGCCCGCGCCCGTCGGTGAGCGCGTACCCCCAGACCACGGTCAGCAGGTGCACGGTGACCAGGCCGACCAGCCAGCGGCCGCCGTACGCGTGCCAGCGGGCCAGCCGGTCGGCGCCGACCCCGCGCTCCACGGCCGGCAGCCGGGCCATCAGCAGGAGCAGCACCGGTGCGGCGTACCCGGCGAGCAGCCCGGTGATCCGCCCGGCGCCGGTCAGCCAGCCGGCCGCGCCGGCCACCGAGGAGGTGTCCGCCCACCACAGCCCGAGCACGCCGAGCGCGCCGGCGGCGATCAGGCCGAGCGCGGCGCCCGGTGGCAGCGCGAGCGGCGGGCGCTCGGCCGCCCGGTGACGCGGGCCGGCCGGTGTCTGCCGGGACTTCGGTGCGGTGGCAGTGGCCATCGGGGAACCTCCTTGACTCCCGGCGGCGGCACGGCCCCGCCCGGGCGGTCCACGATCGCATCGCAAGCTCTGAGTCGCCTCTGAGCGGACCCGCCGCCGGCGCCCGCCATCACCACCGTTTCCCCTGGTCAGAGGCCATATGGGGCCCACGAACGGCCCCCGCTGATCTCACGGCTTTCTCATCGCGGAAGTCCGGAAGTCCGGCAGCCCGGCAGCCCGGCAGCCCGGCAACCCGGAAGTCCTAGTCGACCCGGACCACGTACTTGCCCCGGACCCCGCCCGCCTCCAGCGCCCGGTGGGCCGCCGCCGTCTCCTCCAGGGGGAAGACCGTGTCCACCGCGGGGCGCAGCTTGCCCTCGACCACGTGGCGGGCGAGGTCGTCGAAGTCCGCCTGCCCGGGGTTGCCGCTGAAGAAGCGCACCCGGCCGCGTCCGTGGACGGTGCTGGCCGCGAGGTAGCCGAAGGACGCGGCGGGCCGTTTCGGGTCGAAGGCGATGGTGACCATGCGCCCGCCGGGCGCCAGTCGGCGCCGGTAGGCGCGCAGGTCGGTCCCCGCCGTGTCCAGGACCACGTCGAAGCGGTCCAGATCCGCCGCCCGCACCGTCCGGTGGTCGATCGCCCGGTGCGCGCCGAGCCCGCGGACGAAGTCGAGGCCGGTGGCGCGGGCGAGGGCCGTGACCTCGGCGCCGTAGGCCCGTCCGAGCTGGACGGCGGCGTTGCCGACACCGCCCGCCGCGCCCCGGACGAGGAGCCGTTCGCCGGGGCGCAGCCCGGCCTTGTCCCGCAGTGCGGTGATGGCGGCGGTGGCCACCGGCAGGGCGGCGGCGTCCACCGGGTCGAGGCCGTCGGGGAGCCGCCCGACCCGCGCGGCGGGCACGCTCACGTACTCGGCGGCGCTGCCGAACCCGGAGGTGCGGCCCAGGACTCCCCACACCCGGTCGCCGGGCGCGAACCGGGTGACTCCGGCGCCCGGTTCGGCGACCTCGCCGGTGAAGTCCAGGCCGACCCGCCGGGGGAAGGTCCGGCCGCTCAGGAGCCGCAGACGGCCCGAACGGACGGTCAGTTCACCGCCGTTGACACTGAACGCGCGCACCTTCACCAGCACCTCGCCGGGGGCCGGCTCGGGGCGCGGCACGCGGCCCACGTACAGCACCTCGGGGCCGCCGTAGCGGTCGTACAGCACGGCCTTCATCATCCGGTCGTTCATCGTTCTCCCTTTGCGGCCCGGGGACTTGCGGTTCCGGCAGCGACCGTAAGCTCTCAAGTGGACGCAATCGTCCGTTTGGACCGGAAGCGAGAGACAGTGATGGTGGATTCCTCTCGGATCACAGCCCGGGGCGGGGTGCGGGCGGACGCCCGGCGCAACCGGGAGCGTGTCCTCGTCGCCGCCCGGGCGGTCTTCGCGGAGCACGGGATCGACGCCCCGATGGCCGCCGTGGCCCGTCGGGCCGGGGTCGGCGTGGCGACGCTGTACCGGCACTTCCCGACCCGGGACGCCCTGGTGCGGGGCGCGTTCGCGCAGCAGATGCAGACCTGCGCGCGGGCGCTCACCGAGGCCCTGGCCGCCCCCGACCCCTGGCAGGGCTTCCAGCGGTTGATCGAGACGGTCTGCGCGCTGCAACGGGAGGAACGCGGGTTCCCGGCCGCGTTCGTCACCGCCTTCCCGGACAGCGGGTCGCAGCACGCGCACGCCCGCCGACGGGCCGAGCGCGACATCACGACCCTGGTGCGCCGGGCGCAGGCCTCCGGCGCGCTGCGGACCGACTTCCACCCCTCCGACCTCGCCGTGGTGCTGCTGGCCCACTGCGCCCTGGTCACCGCCCTGCCCGACGACGGTGCGGCCTCCCGGCGCCTGGTGGCCTACCTGCTCCAGTCGTTCCGCGCCGACGGGGCCCGCGGACCGCTGCCCCCGCCGGCCGCGCTGACCCTGCGCGACCTCCCGGCCGCGGCCGACGGCCGGACCCCCTCGCCGCCCGCCCACCCCGGAACATGACGTAACGTCAGAAGCCCACGCACAGGATTCTGACGACCACGTGAGAGGTACCGACATGCCCCGCCCAGCACACATCGCGATGGTGAACATCCCGGCGCACGGCCACGTCAACCCCAGCCTGGACGTGATCCGGGAGCTGGTCTCCCGCGGCCACCGCGTCAGTTACGTCAACGACCCGACCTTCGCCGAGCAGATCGGGACCACCGGCGCCCGGCTCGTGCCGTACGAGACCGGCCTGGAGATCCTCAAGGGCCGTGCGGTCGTGCCCGGGACCAATGTGCACGGCATGGTCTTCGGCGAGGCGCAGGCCATGCTGCCCCGGATGCGGGAGGCCTTCCATGACGACCGGCCCGACCTGGTGCTGTACGACTTCATGGCGTACGCGGGACGGGTCCTGGCCGACGGCTGGGGCGTGCCGTCGATGCTGGTCTCGCCGTCCCGGATCGCCCAGGCCGACCCCGAGGCGGAGCCGTTCCGGACGGTCATGGCGGCCCTGGAAGCGGAGGGCGTACCGGAGCGCTTCGCCAAGTGGCTGGCCGAGAACGGGGTGGCGCCCCGCGACATGTTCTCGTACATGATGCGCCCGGACCGCGGGCTCGCGCTGATCCCCCGGGCGCTCCAGAACGCGGTCGACGAGGTCGACCCGGAGGTCTTCTCCTTCGCCGGCCCCTGCCTCGACAACCGGGAACACCAGGGCGGTTGGACCCGACCGCAGGGCGCGCAGAAGGTCCTGCTGGTCTCGCTCGGCTCCGCCTTCACCCACCAGCCGGCCTTCTACCGGGCGTGCCTGGAGGCCTTCGGGGACCTTCCCGGCTGGCACGTCGTGCTCCAGGTCGGCAAGGCGACCGACCCGGCGGAGCTGGGGCCGATCCCGGCCAACGTCGAAGTGCACCCCTGGGTCCCGCAGTTCGCGGTGCTGCGGCAGGCCGACGCGTTCATCACCCACGCCGGGATGGGCGGGTGCAGCGAAGGCCTGTACTGCGGGCTGCCGATGGTGGCGGTGCCCCAGGCCGCCGACCAGTTCGAGAACGCGGACCGGCTGGTCGAACTCGGCGTCGCACGGCGCCTGGACACCGAGCAGGCCACCGCCGAGGCGCTGCGCTCCGCCGTACTGGAGCTGACCACCGACCCGGCGGTGGCGGCCCGGCTGGCCGAAATCGGCGCGGAGGTCCGCGCGGGCGGCGGCGCGTCGAGGGCCGCCGACCTGATCGAGGCCGCCCTGGTCTGACACGGCCCGCGCGCTGCGCCCGCCCCCCGCCCCCGCCCCCGCTCCTGGCCGGGGGCGGCGTGCGGTCAGCGCGGTGCCGTCGCCCCGCCCAAGGGGGCCCGGCGCGGCGAGACCCGGCGGTGACTGATCCGCCAACCGTCCGCGGTGCGCACCACGGTGTCCTCGTAGGAGACGGAGCCGCAGGAGCCGTCCGCCCGGACCCCCAGCCCCTTGGAGCGGACCCGCACCCGGCCGTCCGCCCCCGCCGTGACGACGACATTGGTGACGTGGTGCGCGACCGGGTTGCCCGCGCCCAGCGCCCGTGCCGCCGCGCGGACGGCCGCCACTCCGGACAGCGGCTCCTGGCCGAACTCGGTGAGGTCGTAGACCGCGTCGACGGTGAACACCTCGTCCAGCCGGTCGAGGTCTCCGTCGTCGACGAGGTGACCGTGCATCGAGACCAGGTCGACGACGGCCCAGCGGTCCTCCGGGGTGAGTGACACGAGCGTCCTTCCGGTCAGATCGAGTCGGGGGTCGGGTCAGGGGTCGGGGCGGGGAGGCGGCCGGACAACAGGGCGCGGCCGAGGGGGGTAGGGCGGTGGGTGACGGTGCGGCCGTCGCGGTCCTTGGTGGTGAGGCCGGAGTCGGCGAGGACGGTGGCGTGTTCGCTGGCGGAGGCCGTGGAGATGTCGAGCAGCCCGGCCAGGTCCTTGGTGGAGCACGGGCCGTGGGTGGCGATGGCCTCCAGGGCGGCGGCGCGGGTCTGGCCGAGCAGGGCGGTGAGGTTGCGGCTCGGGGCGGGTTCGGGCTCGGGCTGCAAGGGGCCGCTGATCCTCGCCGGGTAGAGGAGGACGGGCTGCTGCCGGGGGTCCTCGAAGCGGGCGATGACGGGGCGGCGGGGGCCGAACACGCAGGGCTGGAGCAGGAGTCCGCGACCGTCCAGCCGGATGTCGTGCCGGCAGGCCCCCACCAGCGGGAAGCTGAGCACCGGGCGGCGCCAGGAGACGGACGGGTGCAGCGAGGCGAGGACCCGGTCCGGTTCGCCGAGCCGGCGGCGCCTACCGTGGTCGGTGGTGACGATGGTCTCGATCTGCCGCCGGTACGGGTCGATCGCGCGGGTCTGGTAGTCGGCGGTGACGTTGCCGAGCAGCCGCCGGGCCCGCCGGTCGCCCGCGGCCACGCCGCGCGCGAAGGCGCTCAACTGCCTGGTCCCGCCGACCGATCGCAGGTGGTCGCGGAGCGGCTCCTCGGGCGCCTCGGCGGTGGCGCTCTCGGTGGCGCCGGGGTCGCGGCGCACGGCGAGGAACTCCGGGATGGCCGAGGGGGTGTAGAGGTCGAAGAGCAGCGCGGTCCGGGGGTTCCAGGACGCCCGCAGCCGGTTGCGCCACACCTGGAAGCGTGGATCGCAGCGGCCGCTGACCAGGCCGTGGACGCTGAGGGACAGCTCCATCGACATGTCCGGACGCTCCGCCACCCGGACGCGGTCCAAGTCGTCCGTACCGAAGATGATTCGCAGCACGGACAGGATCGTCACCCCGCGGGCGGCCGCTCCGCAAGACCGTTCGGCGAGGACCGAATCCATTGCCCTCCGGCCCCGGGACCCGGCAGGCTCGGAGGGCCGGCGGGGCGGCGCCCGTCGCCCCGCCCGGGCGGGTGCCCCGGGTGACGGACCGGGGCACCCCGCCGGCGCGGGGGCGGCGGAACGCGGCCGGGCTCAGCCCAGCTCGGCCGCCGACTCGACGACCACGCCGTACAGGTCCCCGACGGTGGCGAGCGCGCCGCGGTGGACCTGGGCGGCGGTGAGCTCCTCGGCGCCGGAGCCCAGCGGGCGGGTCGCGCAGGCGTCGGCGACCACGGTGGGGCGGTTGCCGCGCAGGAAGGCGCCCGCGGTGGTGAAGGCGACGCACATGTGGGTCATGAACCCGGCGACCACGACCTCCTGGTGGCCGGCCGCGTCGACCAGTTCGCCCAGCTCGGTGCCGACGAAGGCGTCCGGGGCCTGCTTGACCACCACCCGCTCGCCCTCGGCCGGGGCCACCGCCGGGTGGATCTGCCCGATCTCCTCGCGGATGTCGTACGGGGTGCCGGCGCCGCCGTCGTTGACGACGTGGACGACGGTGGCGCCCTCGGCCCGCGCCCGGGCGAGCAGGCCGGCGGCCGCGTCGAGGGCCTCGCGCCAGCCGGTCAGCTCCATCACGCCGCGGGTGTAGGTGTTCTGGTAGTCGACCAGGACGAGGGTGCTCGCGCCGAGCCGGGCGGGCTTGTCGTCGAGACCGGTGAGGGTGCGCAGGGTGGTGCTGGGCATGGCTGTGCCGCCTTCGGGCCTGGGGGTGTCGGGGCAGGTCACGCGGGGTGCGGCCTGCCCCAGGAACGCTACGGGCGGGCCCGGTGTGGCGGCAATGCCGTCTAACATGCAGAATCCGACATCGGCGCCGACGTCGACTGTCGGAGTCGGCACCTGCACCGGAGTGAGAGAGGGAGGCCCCGTGGAGCGCGCGCAGCGGCTGGTCGTCATCGTCCTGTTCGAGGGCGTCGACCTGCTGGACGTCACCGGACCGCCCGAGGTGTTCGCGCTGCTCAGGCGGGAGACCGGGGACGCGGTCGGCTACCGGGTGGTGCTGGCCGCCGCCACCGCCGATCCGGTCACCACCGCGGCCGGGGTGCGGATCCTGCCCGACCTGACCTTCGACCGGGCCGCCGCCGAGGGCGGCATCGACACCCTGCTGGTGCCTGGGTCGGTGGAGGTCGACGCGGCCGGGCGGGTCCGGGCGGTGGCCGACCCGGAGGTGGTCGGGCAGGTGCGCCGGCTCGCGGCCCGCTCACGCCGGGTCGCCTCGGTGTGCGTCGGCGCGCACCTGCTGGCCGCCGCCGGGCTGCTGGACGGCAAGCGGGCCACCACCCACTGGTCGACCGCGGGCCAACTCGCCGCCGAGTACCCGCAGATCGAGGTCGACGCCGACCCGATCTTCATCCGCGCGGGCGAGGTCTGGACGGGCGCGGGCATCAGCGCCTGCCTGGACCTCTCGCTCGCCCTGGTCGCCGAGGACTTCGGCGAGGAACTCGCCCTGCGGGTCGCCCGCCAGCTGGTGATGTACCTCAAACGTCCCAGCGGCCAGAGCCAGTTCAGCGTCCCGCTGGAGCCGGTCTCCACCACCCGGCGGATCGAGGAGCTGCGCCACCACATCCTGCGCCACCTGACCGGCCGGCTCACCGTGCCCGAGCTGGCGGCCCACGTGCACCTCAGCGAACGGCAGTTGATCCGGATCTTCAAGACCGAGCTGGGCACCACCCCGAGCGCCTACATCGAGTCCGCCCGGGTCGAACTCGCCCGCCACCGGCTGGAGTCGGGCGACGACACCCTCGAACGCATCGCCACCGCCTGCGGGTTCGGCACCACCGACACGCTGGTGCGGGCCTTCCGCCGCCGACTGGACACCACGCCGACCGACTACCGCCAGCGCTTCCGCACGGCCGTCACGGCCCTGGCAGATGGGACGGGTACGACGGACGTCACGGCCCCACGGGCTGACACAGCCGCACCGTGAACACCGTGCGGCCCGGTCGGCTGGCCGCCTCGACCGTGCCGCCGTGCGCCTGGACCACGGCCCGGACGATGGCCAGGCCCAGTCCGGTCGAGCCGGTGGCCCGGGAGCGGGCCCGGTCGCCCCGGACGAAGCGTTCGAAGACCCGTTCCAGCAGCTCCGCCGGGATCCCCGGCCCCTCGTCGGTGACGCTCAACTCGACGTGCTCGGCGCCGGGTTCGAGGCGCAGCTCGACCGCCGTGCCGGCCGGGGTGTGGGTGCGGGCGTTGGCCAGCAGATTGGCCACCACCTGGCTCAGCCGGTGCTCGTCCCCGCGTACCAGGACCGGCTCCTCGGGCAGCGCCAGGCGCCAGCGGTGGCCGGGCCCGGCCACCCGGGCGTCGGCCACGGCGTTCAGCGCGATCCGGGTGAGGTCCACCTCGTCCCCGGCCAGCGGGCGGCCCGCGTCCAGCCGGGCGAGCAGCAGCAGGTCCTCGACGATCGCGCCCATCCGCAGCGCCTCGGCGTCGATCCGCTCCAGCGAGTGCCGCACCTCGCCGGGCACCTGGCCCGGGTGGCGCAGCGCCAGTTCGGCGTGGCCGCGGACGGCGGCCACCGGGGTGCGCAGTTCGTGGCTGGCGTCGGCGGCGAAGCCGCGCAGCCGCTCCTCCACGGCGTGCCGGCGGGCCAGCGCGTCGCCGACGTGGCCGAGCATCCGGTTGAGGGCGGCGCCGACCCGGCCGACCTCGGTGCGCGGGTCGTCGTCGGGGACCCGCTCGGCGAGCATCACCTCGCCGCTGGCGAGCGGCAGCGCGCTCACCCGCTCGGCCATGCCGACCACCCGGCGCAGCGGGCGCAGCGACCAGCCGACCCAGACCGCCCCGGCGGCGCCGGCCGCGGCGACGGCGATCGCGAAGACGGTCAGCTCCAGGGTCTCCAGCCGCGTCACGGTGTCCTCGGCCGGGCCCAGCGGCAGCCCGCAGACCAGCACGTCGGCGTCCCGCCCGGCCACCGCGCGGACCCGGTAGTGGCCCAGGGTGCCGCCCAGGTCGAGGGTGCGGGCCGAGCCGCCGACCGGCAGGGCGGCCAGTGAGCGCTGCTGATCGGGCGTGAAGGTGACCCGGTCGTCCGCGTCGTCCGGGTTGTCGGCGTCGTCGGCGTCGCCGTCGACCACCCCGGCGGCGGTGACCTTGCCCCCGAGCAGTCGTACGCCCAGGGTGCCGGGGGTCTGGGCCCGGGTGTCCGGGCCGGCGCCGGTGCCGGTGTGCTCCAGGCTGGCGGCGTAGCGGCCGCCGGCCTCGGCGAGCTGCTGGTCGAGGCGGTCGACCAGGAAGTGCCGCAGGGCGGCGGCGGTGGCGAAGCCGACGGCGGCGCAGGTGACGACCAGCAGCACCAGCAGTCCGGCGATCAGCCGGGCGCGCAGGGTGCGGGGCAGCAGCTTCCGCAGGGCCCTGATGACCCGCGCGGCGGCCCGTCTCACTGCGCGGCCTTGATCAGGTAGCCCGCGCCCCGGACGGTGTGGATCATCGGGCTGCGGCCCGCGTCCAGCTTCTTGCGCAGGTAGCTGATGTACAGCTCGACGATGTGCGCCTGCCCGCCGAAGTCGTACGACCAGACCGCGTCCAGGATCTGCGCCTTGCTGAGCACCTGCCGGGGGTGGCGCATCAGGTGGGCGAGCAGCGCGTACTCGGTCGGACTGAGCTCGATGGTCTCGCCGTCCCTGGTGACCTCGCGGGCCCGGTCGTCCAGGACGAGGTCGCCGAGCACCAGGGCGTGCGCGGGCGGTCGGCGCGGCCCGTCCGTCGGTGCGGCCCGGCGCAGCAGCCCGCGCAGCCGGACCACCACCTCGGCCAGGCTGAACGGCTTGGTGACGTAGTCGTCACCGCCGGCCGCGATCCCCGCGATCCGCTCCTCGACGGCGTCCCGGGCGGTGAGGAAGAGCACCCGCACCTCGGGCTGCTCGGCGTGGATCCGGCGCAGCACCTCCAAGCCGTCGAGGTCGGGCAGCATGACGTCGAGCACCACGGCGTGCGGCCGCCAGTGCGCGGCCTCCCGGACGGCCTCCAGGCCGGTGGTCGCGCCGCGGGCCTGCCAGCCCTCGTAGCGGACGGCGCCGCAGACCACCTCGACCAGGTCCGGTTCGTCGTCGACGACCAGGACGCGCCAGTCCGGGCGGTCGGCGGTGTCGTCCATGCTGCTCCCTCGGCTCGGCGGTGGACGGCGTCCACTCCGGCGGCGTTCGTACCGGCGGTGTCCATCCCGACGGCGCTCATGCAGGCGGCGCTCATACAGGCGGCGTTCGTGCCGGCGGCGCTCAGTCTGGCCCGCCGCGATGAGAAACCCGTGAGATCGGCGGAACCGGCTCGTGATCCCCGCAGGGCTACTGACCTGCGAAAACAGGGCCGGGGGAGAGTGCCGGCCACGGCGCGGACCGGCGAACCTGTGGTCCGGCGGCCGGTCGGCGCCGCGCGCGAGCACGTCCCGCGCGGCATCCTCCTGTTCCACGCGGGACGTCATGGACTGAGCGCGGAGCCCGCCCGGTCGTCCTGGGGGCGGGGCCCGGTGTAGGTGGCCCGGGCCCGCATCCGCAGGGGTTCCTCGCGGTACTCCTCCACCGCGTGGGCCAGCCAGCCAGGGGTGCGGGCCACGGCGAAGACGACCTCGCCGGCCTCCGCGGGCAGTCCGGTGGTCAGCGCCATGGCGGCCAGTGCCAGGTCGATGTTGGCCCGCTGGGCGGGCCGGCCGGCCGGGCCCGCGGCCGCCTCCACCGCGGCGACCGCCGCCACCACCTCCGCTCCGCCGTCGAGCCGGCCGACCGCGTCGAGCAGGGCGACCGCCCGGGGGTCGCCGTCCGGGTAGAGCCGGTGGCCGAGCCCCGGGATCGGCCGGCCGGTGCGCAGGTAGTCGGAGACCACGGGCACCGCGCCGTCGGCCAGGACCTCGGCGAGCATCCGGTGCGCCAGCGGGCTGGCGGCGCCGTGCAAGGGGCCGTCGGTGGCGCCGAGTCCGGCGGAGACCACCGCGTACGGATGCGCCCGCGCCGAGGCGGCCACCCGCGCCGCCACGGTGGAGACCGCCAGCTCGTGGTCGATCAGCAGGACGAGGGCCCGGTCCAGGCAGGCCAGCTCCCCGGGGGCGGGGGCGGCGGGCGCCAGCCGGCTCCACAGCCGCGCGGCCAGCGGGGCGTCGGGCCCGGGGTCGGGCGCGGTGCGCGGCAGGGCCTCCACCATCCCGGCGATCAGAGCCGCCCCGGCGGCCCGGACGGTCTGTTCGCGCAGGTCGAAGCGGAGCGGGTCGAGCGCGGCGGCGACGGTGACCGAGATCCGGAGCCGGTCGGGCAGCCGGATCCCGTCGGGCAGCGCGGCGGCGGCCCGGGCCAGCGCCTCGGCGGTGGCCGGCGGCACCCGCAGCTCCACCGGGGCGTCGGTGTCCAGCCCCCAGAACCAGCCGATCACGGCCTCGAAGCCGTGCCCGGCGGCCAGGTCGACGGCGTCGCGGCCGCGGTAGTGGAGCCGGCCGTTCTCGATCAGGGTCAGCCCGGTCCGGACCTCGACCGGTTCGCTGCCCCACCCCGGTTCGGCGCCCGACGGCTCGCCCGCCGCCGGGCGCACCGGCGCGCGACGGCCGCGGGCGGCCAGCTCGGCGACCTCGCGGGCGTCGAAGGTGCTGCCCTTGCCTCCCGGGGCCCGCTCGCTGCTGAGCTGCCCGCGGCTGGCGTAGGCGTACACCGTCTCCACCTTCACGCCGAGCTGCTCGGCGACCTGCTGGGTGGTCAAGCGTTCGGCCATGGTCCGCCCTCGTCGTCCTGTGACGCCTCCGCGCCTTGATGATCCACAGTATTACACATTGATTTCAATCAACATTGACAACATGGATCAATGATCGGAGAGTACAGAACGTCGCCGGAGCACCCAGCCGGGAAGATCCACGAGAAGGGCCACTGCCATGCCGAGCACCACCATGCCGAGCACCACCGAGATCGAGGTCCCCCGCGGCCTCAAGGGCGTCGTGGTCACCGAGACCGAACTCGGCGACGTCCGCGGCCTGGAGGGCTTCTACCGCTACCGCCAGTACTCGGCGATCGACCTCGCCGAACAGCGCACCCTGGAGGACGTCTGGCACCTGATGCTCCTCGGCGAACTGCCGGACGCACCCGCCCGCGCCGCCTTCCTCGCCCGCGCCACCCCACTGCGCCGCCTGCCGGACGCCCTGCGTCCGCTCCTGCCCGCACTGGCGGCGAGCACCGCGCACGGCGGCCCGCTCGCCACCCTGGGCGCCGCGCTCTCGGTCGCCGCCGCCGACCGCGGCATCCGCCCCCTCTACGACACCGCGCCCGAACAGCGGATCGAGGACGCGCTGTTCGCCACCGCGCTGGTCCCCACCGTCCTGACCGCGCTGCACCGACTGCAGCAGGGCCGGCAGCCGGTGGAACCGCGCGACGACCTCGGCTACGCCGCCAACTACCTCTACATGCTGACCGGCGAGGAGCCCGGGCCCGCCGAGGCCCGGGCGATCGAGCAGTACCTGATCTCCACCGTGGACCACGGCTTCAACGCCTCCACCTTCACCGCCCGGGTGATCGCCTCCACCGGGGCCGACCTCGTCGCCTGCCTGGTCGGCGGGCTCGGCGCGCTCTCCGGACCCCTGCACGGCGGCGCGCCCAGCCGGGCCCTGGACACCCTGGACGCGATCGGCACCCCGGACCGGATCGACGGCTGGATCCGCGAGCACGTCCTGGCCGGCGACCGGATCATGGGCTTCGGCCACGCCGTCTACCGCACCGAGGACCCGCGGTCCCGGATGCTGCGCGGCGTCGCCGAATCCTTCGGCGGTGAACTCGTCGACCTCGCCGTCCAGGTGGAGACCCGGGTCGAGGCGATCCTGGCCGAGCTCAAGCCGGGCCGCGAACTGCACACCAACGTCGAGTTCTACGCCGGCGTGGTGATGCACCTCTGCGGCCTGCCGAGGGAGATGTTCACCCCCACGTTCGCCGCGGCCCGGGCGATCGGCTGGAGTGCCAACATCCTGGAGCAGGCCGCCGACCCCAAGATCATCCGCCCGGCCGCCCGCTACACCGGCCCCGCGGCTCCCCAGCCCCTGCCGACGGCCTGACCGCCGTGACCGCCCTGGCCACCCTGGCCGCCCTGGCCGCCCGCCTACTGAGGGCTCCGGGCTCCGGACTCGGGGTGGATCGGAACAGATTCATCCGAACGAGTGAACGACACAGGTGCCCCATGCCCACCACTCGCTAACGTGCCCGAGGATTCCCGGCAGACCATCGGAGGGGTGGGTTCCATGGAAGCGGATCGGCGTTTGCTGGTCAGTGTGTTCGGACCGCAGGAGGCACGCGAGGCGGTGCTCGGCGGTGCCCGCATCATCGACAGCGAGGACCCGCGCAGCGCCCTCGGCACCATCAAGCCGCGGCGGATCATGGACATCGCCGACGCGGTGCTCGCCGCCCGCCGGGCACTGCCCGTCCAGCTGAGCACCAACATCGGCGAGGACCAACTCCTCTTCCGCCGGGCCGACAACGGCCTGGCCCTGGCCAAGTCGGCCTACGAGCAGGTCGGCAAGGCGGCGCAGGCCGCCCTCGGAGTGGCCCTCGCGATGGGCACCCGGGTGCACCCGTGCGGGATCGTCAAGGTCGGCCTGGACGGCATGACGGCGGATCAGGCCGGCGAGGTGCTGCGCGAGATCGTCGCCACCGTCCGCAGGGCCGACGGCCTGTCGGCGACCCGGGTGATGGCCGTGCTGTTCGCCCAGGACCTCGACCTGTGGGACACCCGGAAGACCCTCCCGCAGGTCCGCCGCGCCCTGGTCGGCCTGCGCGAGTACCAGCCCTGCGCCCCGGACGCCCCCGGCGCCTTCGACCTCGCCGACCACGCGGACGCCCTCGGGCTGCCCGGCCGCCCCGAGGAGGCTGCGCTCAAGGCCGCCGGCGCCCTCCCGGACGCCGCCCGCGGCACCCACGTCGCGGTCACCGAGCCCTTCCCGCACGACCGTTACGGCCTGACCCGGGCCCGCCGCACCGACCGCGCGGCGATCCGGGCGATGGTCGAGGCGAGCGCCGCGGCCGGTGCGGACGCGATCATGCTCGACACCAGCATCCTGCTCAAGGTCGCCCGGATCGGTCTGGTCTCCACCGCCGGCAGCACCGAACTGGTCGACCTCGACCGCCACGACACCGACGCCCACGGCCTCGCCCGGGCCGGCATCCTCACCCTCGACGAGGTCCGCTACTTCGTCGACCTCTGCCACGCCCACGGCCTGGAGGCCAACCTGGCCGGCTCCCTCCAGAGCCACCAGGCCCAGCAGCTCTGGCGCCTCGTCCCCGACCTCGACCAGCTCTCCGCCCGCGGCGGCGTCAGCGCCCTCGTCCGCGACCCCGAGGGCGGCACCGGCCGCGCCACCCGCCACGACCGCACCGTCCAGCGGTCCCTGGTCCGCGGACTCGTCCCACCCGAGCAGCACGGCCACCTCCTCGTACCACCCCCGATGGCCGGCACCGAGGACCTCGCCACCCTCCTCAAGCGCCACCCCGACCTCCCCGCCTACCTCACCACCCCCCACGGCGACCTCACCCCGCTCACCTGATCCCGCCATCGTTGGACGACGGCTACCGGGCCCCGCACACTCGCGGCTCCGCGAACCCCCTGCAGCGCTGGGCGGCGGCGCTCTCGGCATCCGGGACGTCGGCGTTGCCGGCCTCGTGCTCCGACTCCGAGTAGCGCTGGACCGAGGTGAAGTAGGGCAGCTCGCCGAGCTGGAACTGCATCTGCCCCAGTACGGGGAAGCCGGGCACCTCGGCGATGACGATGCGGAACAGGGCCGTCATACCGGGCCGGCCGATCAGGTCGGCGTAGCGGTGGCCGATGGAGGTCAGGCCGGAGCGCGGGTCTCCGGCCTGGGGCGGGCGACGGTGTCCGCAGTGTCACGCTGCCAGGACTCGGTGACGACGGCCTCGAAGAGGGCCGCCTCATCCAGTCGCTCGTGCCGCTGCTGGCGCAGGGCGCCCAGGTCGTCAACGTCTCGTCGTCGTTGACTCGCCGGACCAGTCCGGCGACGTCGGTCTACTCCGCTTCGAAGGCCGCCGTCGAAGCTCTGAGCCGCACGCTGGCCGCAGAGCTCGGCCCCCGAGGCATCCGGGTCAACTCCATCGCCCCGGGGCCGACCGCCACCGACTTCAACGGCGGTGCCATGCGGGATGACGCCGGGATGCGCCAGGGGCTGGCCGGACAGACCGCGCTCGGCCGAGTCGGCGAACCCGAGGAGATCGGCGGCGCCATCGCCACGCCGGCGTCGGAGGGCCTGCGCCGGATGACCGCCCAGCGCATCGAGGTCTCCGGCGGCTTCCTCCTCCGACCGACCGACCGGGCGGGCCCGTCCCGGGCCGCGCCGGATGGTGCCCACGTAGTGTGAGATCTTCGATGGAGTGGCAGGGGTGGAGGCCGTGGAGATCACCGTCCAGTGGATACGGACGTCCTGGACGAAGCGGTCCCGGGGAGGAGAGGCTGCGGCTCGCAGGAACGCGGCCCCGGTCGGCTTCACCGTCCCGAACGCGCCGTCCTCGTTGGCGCACGTGGTCCGCATGCATGAGCGTGACGGCTTCGAGCCCAGTGGCGGCCTGGAAGAACTGAGCAAGGTCGATGTCCAGCTTCGCGAGGTCGACGGACGGTTGCGGGTCCTTCCCCGAGTGCAGCCGCTGTTCGCCGTACCGCCTCGGCCGCGGCGTCCCCCGGCTGTGCGTCTTGTCCCCGGACAGTGGGTCCGTTGGCAGCTCAACTACCGTTTCAGCAGTGCGGCGGGGATGCAGGACTGGTCGTACTGGCTGGATACCTTCAATGTCGCCTACGGCCCCGTGACCGCCGATGTCTTCTTGTCGGAGCCCACCGTGTTCATCGACGAGCGGGGACTACTCCGGTAGCGGCTTGGTGGTGTGACCGAGCACTGGGGTGTCCGGCCTCCGCTTCGGTGCTGCTGGGCTGTTCGAGGTCGACCAGGAGCCTGTCGATACGGTCGCCGGTGCAGCGGTGGCGTTCGACCGCGCGGTCCCAGCTGCGCTCGGCGGCGTCGCGGGCAAGGGTTTGCTCAACTTCGCGTCGCGCCCGCAGTCGTGGCGCGTACCCGGGCGTGGTGGCGAACGTCGGGCAGGTCAGGTAGAGGTCGCACGCGCAGGGGCCCTCCACGGGAAGCCTGAGACAGCGGCCGAGTTCGAGCTCGGTCTTGAAGAAGTCGGTCTTGAGCCAGCCGATCGACGCGTCCGGCAGGGTGCCGTTGCGAAGTTCGTCGCCGGGGCCGGTGCCGCCGCGTCCGCCGGGGCGGCCAAGGGTCTGTTGGGAACGTGCTGGTGACAGCCAACAAGAACATCTGACTCCGCTGTGCTCGTTGTCAGTCCACCCTCGTAGGCTCTCGGCGACCTGATCGAAGGGATTGCCGTGGAAGACCCAACGGGCATCGCAGCGCTGGCCAAGATCCTTCCTCCAGATCTTGGCACTGACGAGGGGATCGACTGGTCGGCCGCGGAGACGCGGTGGGGCACGCGGCTCCCGCGGGACTACATGGCCTTCATGTCCGTGTACGGTGCCGGCTCGTTTGCGGAAGTCTGCATCCTCATGCCGCTGCCGAAGGAGTACATCTAGTGGGATCCCGGGACCTTCGAGGAGGAGACGGAGAACGCCCGCTACACCTGGGAGATGCTGGACGGCCAGGAAGGCCTCGACATCGACCCGGACCACATCCTCGCCTGGGGCGTCACCTCTGGCCCGGACATCCTCTGCTGGCTGACCACCGACCCTGACCCAGACCGTTGGCCTGTCCTGGTCTGTGGCCGCCACACCCGCGACGACTTCACCCTGTTCCCCTGCGGCATGGTCGAATTCCTCCGCAAGCTGCTCCTGGACGAATTCGACCCGTACCCACTCAGCATCGATCTTCGCGACGCCCCACCGCGCTACGTGCACTGGTTCGAGCAACAACGGCGCTCGAAGGCGAGCTTGGACCGATACTCCGGTGAACCACGGCCAGCCAACCAGTAGGGGTTGTCGAGGCCCTGCTGGTCATAGCCACTCGTTGATCGCTGGGATCAGCACGGCGTCTCGCTCGGCCCCTGTCAGAGCTGATCCAACTCCCAGCCCTCAACGCCTATTAGGCCTACTCGTCCCGTGCCAACCGCGCCTACCTGCGCCAAACGCGGCATCAAGACCGTCGTCCCGGAGATGCGGGACCAGACTGCTCGAGTTGAATACGCGAGCCCACCAGTACCGAGGCCAGTCTCACCCTCTGGGCCGAGGGCGGCCCCGGCGGTAAGGCGTGGGGCGCCGGGGTCAGGGGGTGGCGGTGCGGGGCTGGCGGGGGAGCGGGAGGGTGAGGGCCTCGGGGGAGGCGGGCGGGAGGGCCAGGGCGGAGGCGGTCTCGGCCGGGAGGGGGCGGAGGCCGAGGAGGCCGGTGGTGAGGCGGGTGGTGGCGCGGTGCCAGTCGGGGATGCGCTGGAGCATGGCGTGGCCGCTGCCGGTGACGGTGTAGCCGCAGACGCGGGCGCCGGCGGCGCGGCTGCGGGCGGCGAAGGCGTGGGTGTCGGCGGGCAGGGTGACGGTGTCGCGGTCGCCGTGCAGCAGCAGGACGTCGCGGTCGGCGAGCTGCTCGCAGGGGTCGGCGGCCGGGCACCAGGGGGCGAGGGCGACCAGGCCGGTGACGGCCGGGTGCCCGCCGGCCCGCAGCGCGGCGCGGCCGCCCATGGAGTGGCCGACCAGGACGGTGGGCACGCGGCCGAGCGCGGCCGTCAGTTCGTCGAGTGCGGTGGACGCGTCCCGGGCGGCGTCGGCGCGGGCACCGTTCCAGCCCCGGTGGCGGTAGCGGACGGTGGCGACGGCGACGTCCTGGCCCGCGGTCTCCCGGGCCAGGGCGCGCAGGAAGCCGTGCATCCGCAGCAGCGGGAGGTTGAACCGGCGGGGCCGGGCGAGGTTGTGCTCCTCACCGCCGTGCAGGACCAGGACGGCCGCCCGGGCCACCGGGGGCCGCACCTGCCAGCGCAGCGCCCGGTGCGCGGCCGCACCGGTGCCCGGGCCCGTACTCGTACCCGCGCCCGTACCTTCGCCCGCGGTGGCACCCGGGCCCGCACCGCCACCGTTCACCTTCGCACCGTCCAGCACAGTCCAGCTCCGTCCCGCCCCGTCACCGTCGATCCGCAGTCCGTGGCCCCCGCCCCCGTCGGCCCGGACCGCCACTGTACGCGTGCGGTCGGCGGGACCGTTCACCCGACGGAACCATCCCGGACATTCCGGCGCGCGCGGTCGGGGTGGGGTGCTGCTATCCACGAAGGGTGGGGGGTCGCCTGCGCCGCTCGTGGCGCCGTGTCATCGAGTGGAGGACTCCGTGGCTCAGCAGCTCGCACTCTCCGTCGACTTCGGGTCGGGTTTCACCCAGGCCTGGGGCAAGATCGCCAAGGTCGTCCCGCAGTTCATCGCCTTCCTGGTGATCCTCGCCATCGGCTGGTTCGTGGCCAAGGCGATCGCCCGGATCCTGGACCGCGTGCTGCGCCGCGTCGGTTCCGAGAAGGTCGCCGAGCGGGCCGGGATGGCCCGGTACCTGAGCGGTTCCAAGTACGACATGACCGGCATCATCTGCAAGATCGTCTACTACGCGGTCCTGCTGATGGCGCTCCAGCTGGCCTTCGGCGTCTTCGGGCCGAACCCGATCAGCGTGATGATCCACAGCATCGTCGCCTGGCTGCCCAGGGGCATCGTCGCGGTCGCGATCGTGGTGGTGGCGATGGCCATCGCCAACGGTGTGCGCGACATCGTCGGCAACGCACTGTCCGGCGCCTCGTACGGGCGCACCGTCTCCACCGTGGCCTGGGCGTTCATCGTGGCGCTCGGGGTGATCGCGGCGCTCGGCCAGGCCGGGATCGCGACCGCGATCACCGGGCCGGTGCTGATCGCGGCGCTGGCCACCGTCACCGGGGTGCTGGTGGTCGGCGTCGGCGGCGGTCTGATCATGCCGATGCGCCAGCGCTGGGAGCGGTGGCTGGACAGCGCGGAGCAGGAGACCGCCCGACTGCGCGGCACCGCCTACCAGGCCGGCCGCTCGGACGCGCTGGCCAACCAGCCGATCCGCCCGACCACCCAGACCGGCCCGGGCAACCCGCCGGCGCCGGGGATCGACCCGGGTGAGAATCGGTAGATCGGTCTACGGGGTCTGGCTGGTCTTCTCGGTGCACCCGGTACATCCGGTACATCCGGTACATCCGGTACGCCCGGCGTATCTGGCCTACCTGGCCTACCCGGCCCACCTGGCCTGATGGGAGATCTCTAGACCGGTCTACATATCCATTGGGCTCGGCACGAGATAGGTAGACCGGTCTACAGGCTCAGAGAAGCCTGTAGACCGGTCTGCATACTTCCCCCGCGACTCTGCGATGCCGCGATGCCGCGATGCGCGATCGGTGGACCAGGTCCACCGGCTCCGCCCGCCCCCCGGCCGCCTCCGCCCCCTCGGATCAGACCTCCAGCAGGCCCTGGTCACGCACCAGCCAGCAGATCGCCGTCAGCCTGGTCACGGCATAGTCGTAGCCGACCGGCTCCCGCCAGCCGATCTCGGTGAGCGCGTCCAGGAAGCCGAGCGCGTAGTCCGACAGTTCCTCGCGGTCCAGCGGCTGGGGCGCGAGCTCCGCGCCCTGTGCGTACAGCAGCTCGCGCAGCATCGCCGCGTGCTGGTCGACGGCCGCGACGAAACCGGGCTCGAAGGCGAACTCGGCCAGCCGGGGCGTGAAGGCGGCCACGATGCCGGGCAGCGGGCAGCCGGCCGGCTCGTCGGGGGAGCGCCGGAAGGACTCGTCGGGGGTCGCGAACATCCGTCCACGGTAGGCGAACCGCCGTGGTGGCGAGCCGGGCTGTGACGGTTCCGTGCTGAGACCTTGGCCACCTTCGGAACGTTCCGTGGCATGGCCGGTTCCCTGTGTTCCCGAACGGGTGGTCCGTACCAGAATGGCCCGCATGGACCTCCGCATCTTCACCGAGCCCCAGCAGGGCGCGAGCTACGACACCCTCCTCAAGGTCGCCCGCACCACCGAGGAGCTCGGTGCGTTCAGCGCCTTCTTCCGCTCCGACCACTACCTCAAGATGGGCGACGTGGACGGCCTGCCCGGCCCCACCGACGCCTGGATCACGCTGGCCGGCCTGGCCCGCGACACCAGCACCATCCGCCTCGGCACCCTGATGACGGCCGCCACCTTCCGGTTGCCGGGCGTCACCGCGATCCAGGTCGCCCAGGTCGACGCGATGAGTGGCGGCCGGGTCGAGTTCGGCCTCGGCGCCGGCTGGTACGAGGCCGAGCACGCCGCGTACGGCATCCCGTTCCCGAAGGAGAAGTTCGGGCGGCTGGAGGAACAGCTGGAGATCATCACCGGACTGTGGCGGACCAAGCTCGGCGACACCTTCGACTTCGCCGGGGAGTACTACACCCTCACCGACTCGCCCGCGCTGCCCAAGCCCGTCCAGGAGCGCATCCCGGTGCTGGTCGGCGGTTCGGGGCCGAAGCGCACCCCGGCGCTGGCCGCCCGGTTCGCCGACGAGTTCAACCTGCCGTTCGCCTCGCTGGACGACACCGCCGCCCAGTTCGGCCGGGTCCGGGCCGCCGTCGAGCAGGCCGGACGCTCGGCCGACGACCTGGTGTACTCCAACGCCCTGGTGCTCTGCGTCGGCCGGGACGACGCCGAGGTGGCCCGGCGGGCCGCCGTGATCGGCCGCGACGTGGCCGAGCTCAAGGAGAACGGCCTGGCCGGCACCCCGGGCGAGGTGGTGGAGAAGCTCGGCCGGTACGCGGCGGTCGGCAGTGAGCGGGCCTACCTCCAGGTGCTCGACCTGAGTGACCTCGACCACCTGGAGCTGGTCGCCGCACAGGTGGCCCCGCAGCTCGGCTAGCGAGCTGGTTCGGAGTCGGTTCGGAGCCGGTTCGGCGCCTCATGGGTTGCCGTGCGTACCGACTTCCGGGAAACGGCTGCGGTCCGGGGCGTGAGCGAGGTGTCCTGGGCCGCAGTGACGTTGCCGCCGGTCCACTGACGGCCCGCCGGAGGCTCCGGCGGGCCGTCGGACCGGGTCCAGCACCACGACTTCGTCCGTGTCGCCGATCCGGACGAAGTCGTGGGTCACCCGCGCATGTTGGTGGACTACCGGGAGACCGTCCGGCCGTCCTGGCTGCCGTTGTCGGTCGGGTACAGGTGCGCCCACGAGAGGGTGCACGAGAAGGTCCACCACGCGTTGTTGTACCCGGACTGGTACTTGTCGTTCCAGTTGAAGGAGTAGTAGTTGCCGCAGACGTCCTGGGCGGTGATGTAGAACTCCTCGTCCGTGTCACCGATGTTGACGTGCCAGCCGACGACGTTGTTGTTCGCGTAGACCTGGTACCACGAGCCGTGGCTGCTGCTGGCGCTGTCCGAGCCGCTGGAGGACGCGGACGCGGTGCCTGTCGCACCGAGCACCGTCGCGCCGGCGATGGTGAGCGCGACAAGGATCTTCTTCGCGTGCAAGGTTCTCTCCCTTGGTAGCTGGGGGTGGAGACGGAGCCCGTCGGCGTTTGCCCGCTCGCCCGGGTTCGGCCCGCCGGCGCTCATTCATCCGCACCGACGGCCCGTCCGAAAGCCCCGGCGCCGTACAGCGGACACCGGACGACAGACCCGGACGCCCGGTGGCTCCCCACGGTCGGCGCAGCGGCGCAGGTGGGGGCCCGGCCGGGGAGGCGATCACGAGTTTGCTCGTTCACACGCGCGCGACCATGTTCTTCCGGTACAACCTGACATGTCTGGACAGGCGTGGACGGGCAAGGCCCGTCCCACCTGTCACCGGGGGCAGACGGGAGGGCGTAATGGGCCAGGAGGACGACGTTGCCGAGTTCCTCGACCGCTTGAGACAACTGCGGGCCCTCGCCGGCAATCCGTCGTTCCGGACGATGTCCAGGACGTCGGGAATCGTCTCGCACTCCGCCCTGCACGAAGCGATAGCCGGCCGGCGGTTACCCACCTGGCCCGTGGTGCGCGAGTTCGTCAAGGCCTGCGGCGGCGACGAGGCGGAGTGGCGCCGGGCCTGGGCCGCAGCGGCGAACCCGGCGAGAGGGCCCGGCCGCCTCCCGCCCGACGCCGCCCACGAGGCGGACCACCCGGTCGAGCAGCCCGCCGGACCCGCCGGACCCGCCGAGGCGCTCGGCGCGACCAGCTCGCCCCGGCCCGCGCCCGTGCCGAGACGGAGGTGGTTCGGGCGGCGCGGTGGGGTGGCGTCCCACGGAGCCGCCCTGCTGGCGGGCATCGTCATAGGCGCCGTCACCGGCTACGTCGTCGGCAGCCCCGCCTCCGCCCAGAGGGAGGTGACCGCAGCGCAGCAGTGCCAGGACGCGATCAGTGACGACGGCGTCCAGCAGCCGCTCGCGGCCCACGGTCAGCGGGCCCTGGACGCCGCCGACCCCGCACCGGCCGGCCAGTCACCGGGCGCACCGGCCTGGGTCGGCCGCCCCGGCGCGGAGGCTCACATCCTGACCGGCACGAGCGCCGCGGTCCCGATCACCCAGAACGTGGCCGCGGGCGACGCACTCGTCGTGTCGATCATGCTGACGTCCACCTGCCCGGCCCCACTGACCGTCACGGACAGCCGCGGCAGCCGCTACCAGCTGGTCGCGGACGTGTTCGACACCCGCCACCACCGCGTGGCCATCCTCGCCGCGTTCGACGTGGCCGCCCTCTCGACCGCCGACCACCTGGCGGTCACCTACGTCACCGCCAGTAAGTACCACGTAGTCGTCGACGAATACCGCGACATCCACTCCGTGGCCGCTCGGGCGACCGGCCTCGGGGAGTCCGGGGGCACCAGTTTCGGCATCACCGGCCCCACCTGCCGGGCGGGCCAGCTCCTCGTCGGCGCCGTGGGTTCGAACAGCGGCACCGGCCCGCTGTTCGAGCCCGGCTGGGCCGACCTGCCGACGGTGAAGTTGTCGTCCTACTGGCTGACGACCGGCTACCGGCTCGTGCGGACGCCGGGCCCCTGCTCCCTCGCCGGAGCCACGACCGCCCAGTGGGGCGCGGTTCTGGCCGTGCTGCAGTAGGACCGGTCCGACCCCCGAACCAGCTCACCAGGCCCTGTCCGGCAGGATCGGCCGGACGGGGCCTGGCCGCCGCCGGGCCTCCGTCGAGGTCTCGGCACCCGCCCTGACCACGGGTCTTTACTCGTTCTTGGTCATACGCCATGCTCGTGGCAGGGAACGCGAGTGGAAGCGGCGGGCGGAGGGCCGGTGACGGGGACACGAATACCGCGGGCGGCGGCGCCACGGGTGCCGCCGCCCCGCGCTGCCGAGGACCGTGGTGTCGAGGACCGCGCTGCCGATTGCCGGACGGGCGCGGATCGGATCGTCCGTGCCGGTGTGCACGAGCTGCGCGGCTCCGGGCCGGCCGTGCTGCGCTATCCCGCCGGTGACCTGTTGGTCGTCACCGGGCTGCCCGGCAGTGGGAAGAGCACCCTGATGCGCCGCAGTGTCCGCGCCCCGCTGGTGGATTCCCAGCTGGTCCGCGAGGAGTACGCGTCCCGGCTGCCTGGCCGCCTCCCATACGCGCTGTACCGTCCGCTGGCCCGGCTCGCGCACTACCGTCGGCTGCGCCGGGCGGTGCTGGACGGCGGGCCGCTGGCCGTGCACGACTGCGGCACGCTGCCCTTCGTCCGGTCCTGGCTGGTACGGGCCGCCGCCCGGCAGGGGCGCCGGGTGCACCTGCTGCTGCTCGACGTGGACCCGGGGGAGGCCCGGGCAGGTCAGCAGCGGCGCGGCCGGTGGGTCTCGCGCTACGCCTTCGCCCGGCACCGGGGCGCGGCCGCCCGGCTGCGCGGACTGCTGCTCGGGGCGGGGCGACCGCCGGTCGGCTGTGCGTCGGCCGTGGTACTCGACCGGGGTGCCGCGCGCGCCCTGCGGGAGATCGACTTCTCGGCGCCGTAGTGTCGGGCGGGTCCGCGCCGGGCGCCGGTCGCCGGTGGGCGGGCCCGAGGCGCGGCCGATGCCCCGTCATCTCCCCCCGCCCCCTCCCTGGTCATCTCCCCGTCAGGAGCGCTGATGCGCCGTACTGCCCGGGTGCGCTCGCGTGCCCCCCGCCTGTTCCCCTGCGCCGCCGCGCTGGTCGCCGCGGCCGGTCTGAGCCAGTTCGCCGCCCCGGCCCCGCACCGTACGGTGGCGGCCGTCTGTGACGGCACTGCCGCCGATGCCGCTGCCGACCCCTCCGCCCGGAAGCCGGCGGGCAGTCAGGCGGGCCGGGACCCGAACGCCGTGAGTGCCGACCGGGCCCGGGCGATGCAGGCGGACCTGGAGCACCGGCTCGCCGCGATCGGCCCCGTCCACGTCCCGCTGGCCGCCGAACCGACCACCGTCCCGGTGTACGTCCACGTGATCCACTCCGGGGACGCCGGCCGGCTGGGCGAGGGTGCGGTGGCCGCCCAGATCGACCACCTCAACGCCTCCTACGGCGGCCAGGGCGAGGGCAACGCCCCCACTCAGTTCCACTTCGACCTGGCCGGCACCGACTACACCGACAACGCCGGCTGGTACTCCGGCATGACCCCCGGCTCCGCCGCCGAGCGCTCGATGAAGAGTGCCCTGCGCAAGGGTGGCGCGGGCACCCTCAACCTCTACACCGCCCACCTCGGCCAGTCCCTGCTCGGCTGGTCGACCTTCCCCGACGTCTACCGCTCGAACCCGGTCGACGACGGCGTGGTGGTCCTGGACGACTCGCTGCCCGGCGGCCCCGCCACCCACTACAACGAGGGCAACACCGCCACCCACGAGACCGGTCACTGGCTCGGCCTCTTCCACACCTTCCAGGGCGGCTGCCTTCCCCCGGGCGACTACGTGGACGACACCCCGCCCGAGCGCAGCGCCGCCTACGGCTGCCCCGAGGGCCGGCACACCTGCCCGGGCGGCGGGCTCGACCCGATCCACAACTTCATGGACTACAGCTACGACTCCTGCATGACCCAGTTCACCCCGGGGCAGGCCCAGCGGATGTCCAACTCCTGGGCTGCCTACCGCAGTTGACCAGGATCGGCCGAGGTCGATCGAGGTCGGCCGCGGGCCGGGGCGGGAGGCCGGTCAGCAGCAGATGTGGAGGTAGAGGAGCGTCCGGCCGTCGGCGGCACGGAACTCGTACGCGTGGTGGTCCTCGGCGAGCGCACTGAGCCAGGCGGCCGGACGCTCCTCGGGGGTCAGCAGTACCGGGACCAGCGCCTCCGGGAAGTCCTCGTGCCAGCCGTCCCAGCCGCCCAGCGTCATCTCGTCGGCGCCGGCCGCCAGCCGCTTGGCCAGCCGCCGGTCCAGCGGGCCGCGGGCCAGTCGCCAGTAGCAGCCGCGGGCGTCCTGGAAGCCGCCGGCCGCCACGGGGGTCAGGCGGTGCGGTCCGGAGCTTCCGTCGGCGGGCGGCAGGGTGGCGGCGACCTCGGCGATGACCTCGGCGAAGCCGCCGGCGCGGCGGCGCGGTTTGCTCGGCATGGGGTCATTCTCGCTGGCGGCGCCGGTCGGCGGCACCCGAATTGAATGCGGAACGCCGGGTGCGGCGTGGCAACTACCGGGCGCATGCCCGATTTGATCTATGTTCGGACGATTGGTTCCGAGCAGGAGTGACCGAAGGAGCAACCGCATGAGTGCCAACACCCGGATCGTCGTCGGCGTCGACGGCTCGCCCGCCTCGGAGCAGGCGCTGCGCTGGGCGGTCGACTACGCCAAGGCCGTCGGCGGGACGGTCGACGCCGTCACCGCCTGGGAGTACCCCGCCTTCTACGGCTGGGGCGGGACGGCCGTCCCCACCGGGGAGTCCCTCAATCCCGAGGAGCTGGCCGGCCAGACCCTGGCCGAGAGCGTCGCCAAGGCCGTCGGCACGGACCCGGGGGTGCCGATCAGCGAGAGCGTGATGCCCGGCAACGCGGCCGGCGCCCTGCTGCAGGCGGCCAAGGGCGCCGCGCTGCTGGTCGTCGGCAGCCGCGGTCTCGGCGGCTTCTCCGGCGTGCTGCTCGGCTCGGTCAGCCGCCACGTCACGGAGCACGCGCCCTGCCCCGTGGTCGTGGTGCGGGAAGGCCAGGTCGAGGCCCCGTAGCCGAGGCGCGTAGCGGCGAGGGGCCGGTGCCGCACCGGGCCGCCGCGCGGACCAGAATGGAGACATGCCAGAAGGTGACTCCATCTACCGCGTGGCGGCCCGGCTGCACGAGGCCCTCGCCGGTCAGCAGCTGACCAGCGCCGAGCTGCGGGTGCCCGCGCACGCCACCGCCGCGCTCGCCGGGCGCCGGGTGCTGGAGGTCCGCCCGCGCGGCAAGCACCTGCTCACCCGCCTCGAAGGCGGGCTCACCCTGCACACCCACCTGCGGATGGACGGCCACTGGGAGGTCTACCGCCCCGGCGAGCGCTGGACCGGCGGCCCCGCCTTCCAGATCCGCGCCGTCCTCGGCACCGAGCACGGCACCGCCGTCGGCTACCGGCTGCCCGTCGTCGAACTGCTGCGCACCGCTGACGAACGGCGGGCCGTCGGCCACCTCGGCCCCGACCTGCTCGGCCCCGACTGGGACCCGGTCGAGGCCGTCCGCCGCATCCTCGCCCGCCCCGCCCGGCCGCTCGTCGAGGCCCTGCTCGACCAGCGCAACCTGGCCGGGATCGGCAACGTGTACGCCAACGAACTGTGCTTCGTCGCCGGGGTCACCCCGTGGACCGAGGTCGGACAAGTGCCGCACCCCGACCGGCTGGTGGAGCGGGCCCGGCAGATGCTGGAGGCCAACAAGCTGCGCCCCGGCCACATCACCACCGGCGACACCCGGCCCGGCTACCGGCACTGGGTCTACGGCCGGGCGGGCCGCCCCTGCCCGCGCTGCGTCACGCCCGTGCTGACCGGGCGCCAGGGCGAGGCCCCGCGGGACCGGGCGGTGTTCTGGTGCCCGTACTGCCAGCGCGGGCCGGCCCCGACCGCCCCGGCTGCCAGAGCCGCTGAGGCCGGAACGTCCGCAACATCCGGCGCGCCTGCCGCGCCCGCCAGGTCCGTTAGGTCCGCTCGACCAGGGCGGGGTGCCGCGGGTCGTCTACCCGTACGGTGAGGTCGGCGGCCTCGGCGGGCCCGGTCTCCGCCTCGTAGCGGGCGAAGGCGGGCAGCGTCCACTGCTCGTCCGCCGGAGTGCGGCGGGCCAGCGCGGCCGGGGTGAGCGCCAGGTGGACGCTCAGTTCGAGCGGCAGCCAGCGGCCGAGCAGCAGGGCGCCGTCCAGCAACAGCACGCCACCGGGCGGGAGTTGGACGTACGGGGCGCGGGTCGAGCGGTCGGTGGCCGGGTCGCGCAGCGAGGGCAGCACCCGACCGGTGCCGCCCGGCTCCAGCGGGTCCAGCACCTCGCGCAACAGGGCGCCGTCGTCCAGCCAGAGGTCGTGGAAGGCGTCCGCGTCCCGGTGGCCGTACTCCAGCCGGATCGAGGCCGGGCGCAGGAAGTCCACCGCCGACACCCGTAGCGCCGGGCGGCCGCGCAGCCGCAGCGGCTCCACCAGGGCGTCGGCGAGCAGCCCGGGCCGGGCGGCCGCGGCGCCGTCCACGGCGACCCGCAGCCACCGCTCGCCGGCGCCGGGCAGCTCGGTGATCCGGTCGGCGAGCAGCTCGGCCAGCTTGTCGGGGGAGATCGGGTGTACCTGCACCAGCACATCCTGCCGCCCGGGGCGCTCCCGGCCCAGCGGTTTCAGGTCAGCGGTTCAGGCCGGCGCTCTCAGGTCAGCGGTTCAGGATCGCGCTCTCAGGTCAGCGGGAGCGCGTGCAGGACGTCGTCGTGGCCGGCGTAGAGGCGGGAGTCGTCGGCGGCCAGGTTCCAGACGTCCTTGCCGGGGCCGGAGTCGTGGAAGGTCCACCCCGGGGTGCCGGTCGCGGTGTAGATCGCCGCCACCCCGCCCGCCGCCGGACCGGGGACGTACAGCGTGCCGCCGACGACCAGCGGACGGCTGCGGTTGTCCAGCAGGAACGGCAGCTTGACGGACCAGAGCACCGCGCCGGTCCGTGTTTCGAGGCAGGTGACGACGCCGTCGTTGCGCAGGACGAAGACCCGGACGGTGTCCGGGACGGGCGGCAGGGCCCGCCAGGACTCCCCCCGGGCGGCGGTGTGGTTCCAGGCCGGCTTGCCGTCGGGGCCCAGCAGGTACACCCCGCCGTTGCTGTCCGGCACGAGGAAGCTCGTCCCGGAGGCGACGCACCAGCCGAAGTCCTGGGTGACGGCGGCGGTCGACACCTCCTCGCCGGTGGTGGCGTCCCGGACCACCAGCTCGATGCGTTCGCCGGTCGACCGGACGCAGGCCAGCAGGTTCTTGTTGTAGGGGGCGGTGGCGGCGACGGGCCGTTCCTGGTGGTCGACCGCGACGGACCAGAGCAGGGAGCGCTGGTCCAGCCGTACGGCGAAGATCCGGCTGCTCGGCGCCGAGGCGTCCGAGCGCGGCCAGCTCAACAGGCAGCCGTAGAGGACGCCCGCGCTCAGGCAGGTGAGCTGGACGTCCCCGTCCAGTTCCTCGGGCAGCGCCAGGCTCCAGTCGGCGGCCGGGTCGGTGAGGTGGTGGGCGTCCAGATGGCCGCGGGAGGTGGCGGTGAACAGGTAGTCGCGCCAGACCGCGATCTTTCCGGCGGGCAGTTCCAGGTCGCTCGGCCAGCCCTTGGGTGCCGGCGGGTCGAACACCAGCAGCCGTCCGGGACGACCGGTGCCCGGGTCGAGGGCCTGCCACCCCGCCTTGGAGAGGAACGCCGGCCCCTGGGGCGCGGCGAGCAGCCGCTCCGGGGTCATCACCTGCGGGCCCCGGTAGGTCCACAGCGGCGTCGGCCCGGACAGCGCGGTCGGCTGCGGCCGGCTCGGCGACGGCGAGGGCGTCGAACCGTCGCCCTCCACCCGGCCCAGCGCCCACGCCGCCCCGCCGGCCGCCAGCACCCCGGCCCCGATCAGCAGCCCGCGCCGGCTCAGCCGGGGGCCGTCACCGTCCGGACCCCCACCGCCGAGCACGTCCCCGGACACCGCGTCCGCACCGTCCGCCTCCCCGTCCCACTGCCAGGCGGCGTCCTGCACCGGCCCCTCGGGCGACTTCATCCGGTCCTCACTCCCACCCCCGGCGGCCACCGTGCCACCACCTGCCGGGGAGGATATCGAACAGTCCCCGAACCATCCCAAGCCACGACCGTGGCCGCACTAGGCTGGTGCGCCCGACCCAACGAGTACCGGCCCGCCCAGGAGGCCCGAGGATGTCCACCGCGACGGCCGAGCAGTACGACGGCTGGACCGAGGAGCAGTGCGCCGACGTGGAGATCGTCGGTGGGGAGGTGGTCGCTCGTCCGAGCCGCTCGGCCCGCCACAACCGGATCGCTCGGTTGGTGGCGAACGCCCTGGACGACGCGGGCGGGGCCGACTGGAACGCCGACTGCGGCTTCGACCTGCGGCTGCGGGACGTGCCGCTCGACAACCGCCGCCCGGACGTGGTGGTCTACCGGGCCGAAACGGTCGAGGAGATGCCGGCCAGGCCGGAGCACGTGCTGCTGTTGGTCGAGGTCGTCTCACCGGGCTCGGAGACCACCGACCGGGTGGTCAAGCCCGACCAGTACGCGAAGGCCGGAATTCCCTTCTACTGGCGGGTCGAGCAAGCGGCGGGCCGGGTGGCGGTCGTCCACACCTGTCTGCTGGACGAGGCGAGCCGGGTGTACCGGGCCGGGGAGGTGTTCACCGGACTGGTGAAGGCCGCGGTGCCGTACCCGGTGGAGGTCGACCTCACCGATCTGCCGTAGCGCGTCACCTGCACGGTGGAGTGGTTCGCTCGGCCGGGTGAGGGCGTCCGTGCCGGGGCGGGTGGGGCCGGTGGGCCGGCCGGGGCGGGCGGGGCTCGTCTTGACACGGTTCCGGGCCGGACGTAGCAAGGGAGCATGCGCGATCCGCGGCCGACCGGCGGGGACGCCGAGCCGGTCCGTGCGGCGGGCCCGGAGGCGGCGCACGCGCGGGACGAGCTGTTGGCGGAGGCCGTCCGGGAGGTGCTGGCGTCGACCGCGGCGTACGGGGCGATGGTGCACCTGCGCTCGCGGGACGGGCGGTCCCTGGTGCTGCGGACCCTCGCCGGGGTGCCGCTGTCGATCATGAGTCCGTTCCGCCGGGTCGCGGCCGCCGGGCCGCTGCCGGTCGCGGTCTGCTTCCGCACCGGGCGGACCGTCACGCTGTCCGACTCCGAGGACACCGTGCGGCGCTTCCCGCAGCTGGCCGTCGGGCTGCCGTACGACTTCGTCTCCGCCTGCGTGCCGGTGGGGCACGGCGGGGAGCGGTTCGGGGTGCTCAGCGTGCTGTGGCCCGCCTCGGACGACGGGGTGCCGGACGGGGACGGCGGGCGGCCGGAGGCGGTCGCCTCCCGGCTGGGCGCCGGGCTGGCCGGGGTGGCGGCGGCCGGGCAGCCGGTGGAGCCGGCCGGGGACGCCGCCGTGGTGGAGCTGTCGCCGCCGACGGCGGTGACCACCCGGGTCGGGCTGTTCGACTGGGACGTGGCCAGTGGCGCGCTCGCGGCGGACGTGCAGTTCCGGGAGATCTTCGGCTTCGGGCCCGGTGAGTTCGACGGCACGGTGCGCTGCCTGACCGGCCGGATCGCCCCCGGCGACGTGCCCGAGTTCCGGGCCGCCGCCCGCACCGCCCTGGAGCACGGCGAGGTGCTGGCGGCCCGGGTGCGGGTGCTCGGACCGGCCGGCCGCCCGTACCCGGTGGAGCTGTGGGCCCGGGTGCCCGGGGCGATCTCCGACGGCGGGACCCACCTGGTCGGCGCCGTCCTGGACGTCCGCGCCCTGACCGCGGCCGCCGCCGCCGTCGAGCGGCTGCACGAGGGCCTGCTCTCGCTCGACCCGGACGGCCTGATCAGCTACGTCAACCGGGCCGCCGAGCCGCTGCTCGGGGCCGGCGCCGAGGAGCTGGTCGGCCACCACCCCTGGGAGGTGCTGCCCTGGCTCGCCGACCCCTTCTACGAGAACCGCTACCGCGCCGCCCTGCTCTCCCAGCAGCCCACCGCCTTCCTGGCCGTCCGCCCGCCGGACGGCTGGCTCGCCTTCTCGCTCTACCCCGACCCGCACGGCGTCACCGTCCGGATGGTCGCCGCAGAGGCCCCGCCGGGCGCGGCCGAGCCGCCGACCGCCCTGGCGCCGCCCGCAGCCACGGCCGGTGCGGGCACGGGCGGTGCGGGCACGGGCGGCGTCGGCAGCACCCACCACCTGCTCCAGCTGGCCAGCGCGCTCACCGAGGCCGTCACCGTGCGGGACGTCTGCCGGGCGGTGGCCGAGGAGATCCTGCCGGCCTTCGGCGGCCAGGAGCTCGCCATCTACGGGGTGCGCGAGCAGCGGCTGCACCTGGTCTCGCAGAGCGGCTACCCCGACGGCTTCCTGGACGGCTTCGAGGGCACCCCGCTGGACGCCCGGGTCCCCGGCGCGGAGGCGCTCAGCACCGGCACCCCGATCTTCTTCGAGTCGGTGCGCGAGCTCGCCGCCGCCTACCCGGGCCTCGCCCTGGACGAGATGGGCGCCTGGGCCTTCCTGCCGCTGATCGCCTCCGGCCGCCCCGTCGGCAGCTGCATCCTCGGCTTCGACCGGGCGCACCCCTTCACCGTCGAGGAGCGCGGACTGCTCACCGGCCTCGGCGGCTTCATCGCCCAGGCCCTGGAGCGGGCCCGGCTGTACGACGCCGAGTTCGTGCTGGCCCGCGGCCTGCAACAGGCCCTGCTGCCGCACCGGCTCCCGCAGGTGCCCGGCATCCGCACCGCCGCCCGCTACCTCCCCGGCACCCAGGGCATGGAGATCGGCGGCGACTGGTACGACGCGATCGTCACCGGCGACGACCTCACCCTGGTGATCGGCGACGTCGAGGGCCACAGCGTCGGGGCGGCCGCCGCGATGGGCCAACTGCGCAGCGCGGTCAGGGCGTTCGCCAGTGGCGGCGAGCCGCCCGGCCAGGTGCTGGCCCGCACCAACCGGCTGCTGCTCGACCTCGACCCGGGGCTGCTGGCCAGCTGCTGCCTGGTGCGCCTCACCCCCGCCGACGGCACCGTGCGGATCGGCCGGGCCGGCCACCTGCCGCCGGTGCTGCGGCACCCGGACGGACGGGCCGAGGCGCTGTACGTGCCGGGCGGGCCGCTGCTGGGCGTGGACGAGGGGGCGGCGTACCCGGTCAGCGAGCTGCGGCTGCGGCCCGGGTCGCTGCTCGCCCTCTACACCGACGGGCTGGTGGAGGACCCGGCGCTGGCGATCGACCAGGGGGTGGACCGGCTGCGGGCGGCGCTGGCGCACGGGCGGGCGGGGGAGGCACTGGAGGAGCTCGCCGAGCGGCTGCTGCGCGAGGTCGGCTCGACCGGGCGGGTGGACGACGTGGCGCTGCTGCTCACGGCCTTCGGGACCGACGGCGGCGTGGGCGGCCTGGACGGCGGGACGGACGGCGGGGTGGGCGGAGGCCCGGGCGGCGCCGGAACGGCGACTTTCGTCGGCCCGGGCGGCGACGAAGGGTGACCGCGGCCGGGGCGGCCGCCCGGTTAGCCTCGACGGGTGGAAGCAATCGCACGGGCCTGGTCGACAGTGGTACGGACGGCGCTCCCGGGGCCCTGGCGCCCCCGGCGAGTGGTCGGCGAGGCCGTGGCGGCCCTGCTGATGGGCGTGCTGGCGGCCCTGCTGGAGTTCGTCGCCGCCACCGACCTGGCGGTGCCCTTCGGGCTGGCCGTCGCCGCGCTGTGGCTGCTGCGGCGCGGCTTCCCGGCGACGGTGCTGGTGCTGGCCGGGACGCTGGCGGGCTGGTCGCTCGGGCCGTTCCCGCTGCTGGTGTGCGCGGGCTGGGTGGCCGGGGCGCGGATCGGCCGGGTGTGGCGACTGGTCGGCGCCTTCGTGCTGAGCTACCTGATGTTCTCCATGTTCGGGATGCTCAAGGACGGCGCCTCGTACTCACCCAAGCTGATCATCGGCTTGTCGCTCGGCGTCTTCCTGGTCTTCGCCGGTCTGCCCGCCCTCTACAGCCGCTACCGGGCGCAGCGCCGCGCCCTGCTGGACGCGCTGCGCGAGCGCAACGACCAGCTGGTGCGCGAGCGGGCGATGGTGGTGCACCAGGCCCGGCTGCGGGAGCGGCACCGGATCGCCCAGGACATGCACGACAGCCTGGGCCACCAGCTGGCGCTGATCTCCGTGCACTCGGGCGCGCTGGAGGTGGACCGCACCCTCAGCGACCGGCAGCGGGAGGCGGTCGGGGTGCTGCGGCAGGCGGCGGTCGCGGCCATGCGCGAGCTGCGCGAGGTGGTCGGGGTGCTGCACGACGAGTCGACGGCGGTGCCGCCCGCGGTCGTCGGCGCCCCGGGGCCGGCGGGCTCGCGCGGCGGGGTCGACGGGATCGAGGGGTTGGTGGAGTCCTCCCGGGCGCCCGGGACGGTGGTGGAGCTCTGCGTCGAGGGGGAGCGGCGGCCGCTCGCGGCGGCGGTCGACCACGCGGCGTACCGGATCGTGCAGGAGGCGCTCACCAACGCGCACAAGCACGCCCCCGGCGCGCCGATCGCGGTCGCGCTGCGGTACGAGCCCGACGCGCTGGTGGTGGAGGTGACCAACCCCCGCGCGCCGGAGCTCGTGGGCGCGCGCGCCGGCGCGGGGCCGGTGGTGAGCGGGGGGCAGGGGCTGACCGGCCTGCGGGAGCGCGCCCGGCTGGTCGGCGGCATGGTGCACGCGGGCCCGACGCCCGAGCAGGGCTTCCGGCTGGCCGCCGTCCTCCCGTACGAGGGGGCGGAGGCCGAGGGCGCCGCCGCCCTGACGGCCGAGGAGGAGTGGGCGGCCGGCGGGCTGCCGCCGGTGGACGGCGCGGAGGACGGCCGGCGCCGCCCGGCGCTGGGCTGCGCGGCCGGGGTGGGGGCGGTGACGCTGGTCGTGGCGGGCCTGGTGGCCTGGGGAGTGGTGGCCTTCGTCCGGGGCGCCAGCGACTCGACGGTGCGGCAGTCGGTCTACGACCAGATCCGGGTGGGCGACTCGCGGGGCGAGGTGCTGAAGCAGCTCCCGCCCGGCAACGACTTCTTCACCTCCGACTTCCAGTCCGCCGGGCCGCCCCGGCCGGAGGACTCGCACTGCCGCTGGTACTCGCTGGCGAAGGAGGGCCAGGGCGACTCCTGGTCGGACAACCACGTGGCCCGGTTCTGCTTCAAGGGCGGGGTGCTGGTGGAGAAGGTGGAGTACGTGACCGGCTGACGCCGCCGTTCCGTCGGGGGCCGCGCCGGTCCGTCGCGCGGGGTCCGTCGCGCCGGCCCGCTTCCCCGGCCCCGGGCGGGAGGCGGGTGCGGCCGGGATGTGAGGATGGAGTTCCAGCCGCACCACCGTTCGAGGGGAATGACCAGCGTGATCCGAGTCCTCGTCGCCGACGACGAGCCGCTCATCCGGGCCGGGATCAGGATGATCCTGGGGTCGGCCGAGGACATCGAGGTGGTCGCGGAGGCCGCCGACGGCCGGCAGGCGCTGGAGCTGGCCCGGGCGCACCGGGTGGACGTCGTCCTGCTGGACATCCAGATGCCGGTGATGGACGGACTGACGGCGCTCGGGGAGCTCGGCAGGGTCGCGCCCGGCGCACGGGCGATCATCCTCACCACCTTCGGGGAGCGCGAGAACGTCCTGCGCGCCGTGACCGAGGGCGGCGCCGGGTTCCTGCTCAAGGACACCGCGCCGAACGAGCTGATCCAGGCCGTCCGGGCCGCGGCCGGCGGGAACGCCTTCCTCTCCCCGGCCGCCACCCGGCACATCGTGGACTCGCTGGCCGCCGGGCGCAGCGGCTCGGCGGCCGCTCGCAGCGCGCAGGCGCGGCGCCGGCTGGAGGTGCTCACCGGGCGTGAGCTGGAGGTGCTGGCGCTGCTCGGGGAGGGCCTGTCCAACGCGGACGCGGGGGCCCGGATCCACATGAGCGAGGCGACGGTGAAGACCTACGTCAGCCGGATCCTGGCCAAGTTGGGCTGTGAGAACCGGGTCCAGGCGGCGCTGCTGGCGCGGGACGCGGAGCTCGACGGCCGTAGCTGAGCGGGGTCGCGTGGTCGCGGTGGGTGTCGCCGGTGACGGATGCCACTCAATCGGCGGTCCGAATCGGGAACTCCGGATGGACTGGTGACGGTCCGTCATTTTCCGATTGCGGACGGTCGATGGTGTGCGGGAGTCCACGAACGGACAGATGTGAGCGCGGGCACGGAAATTGATCGTTCGATCTTTAAAATGCGGTCAAACCTGGTCGAACCGGGCGCCTTTTCTTGATCGATACCGCCGGTAACAGTCAACTGACCTGCGAGAACCAAGAATTGCTTGCTGAGCCCCGGATGTGCCCCTAGCTTTCTTGGCGGCGCAACGAGCGCCACCCGGGTTCACCCCGACGCACGGCCCGCCGACTGACCCCCGGCGCGAGGGCGGTGCCCGCCGACGAGACCGGCCCGAACGGGCCGTCGGCGAGTGGAGGTGGCCGGGGCGGCACGGCACGTCCGACACGTGCCCGGCCGCCCGACGAGCGAGGTGAGCGCAACCGACCGGCCCGTGTCCCGGGCCTGGTTCCGCCTGCCCGCCCGGGGCTTGCCGAGAGGACATTCATGACTTCCCGTCACGAGACCGCCGCTGCCACCGAGACCACCACCAGCAAGCGCAACCGCCTGCGGATGGCGGTCGTCGCGGGCGCCGCCGTCGCGGCCCTGCCGGTGGCCGGCCTCGTCACGGCCACCTCGGCCTCCGCCGCACCCTCCTCGACCTGGGACGCCGTCGCCCAGTGCGAGAGCGGCGGGAACTGGAGCATCAGCACCGGCAACGGCTTCAACGGCGGACTGCAGTTCACCCCCTCCACCTGGGCCGCGTACGGCGGAACCGCGTACGCCCCCCAGGCCAACCAGGCGACCAGGGCGCAGCAGATCGCCGTCGCCGAGAAGGTGCTCGCCTCGCAGGGGCCGGGGGCCTGGCCCGTGTGCTCCCAGAAGGCGGGCCTGAGCAAGGGCGGCGCCCCGGCCGCCGTCGACACCTCGGCGGGCTCGGGTGCCGCGGACCGGGCGGCGCCCGCCGCCAAGCCGGCCAAGCGGTCCGCGAAGGCGGCCCCCAAGGCCGCGCAGCAGGCGGCTCCGAAGGCGGCCGCCCCGAAGGCGCAGCCGCACGCCGCGCAGGCCCCGCAGGGCCGCCCGTCGGCCAAGCCGGCGCAGTCCGCTCCGGCGGCGGCGAAGAACGCCACCGGTGGCGAGTACACCGTCCGCAGCGGTGACACGCTGAGCGACATCGCCGCCAAGTTCGGCGTCGACACCGACGGCCTGTACGGCAAGAACGCCCGCACCATCGGCGCCGACCCGGACCTGATCTTCCCCGGGCAGACGCTGACCGTCTGACGCTCCACCACGCTGCGACGCGATCCGGCGGCCACCCCTGCGCGGGGTGGCCGCCCGGCGCGTTCGGGGTCCTGGCGCATCGGGTTCGCTGGAGCCCTGCACCAGTAAGGTCGTCTGATGGTCCGACTGATCAGTGACAGCGAGCTCAGCGCCTCCTCCGTGGTGGCCAACAGCACCATGAACCGCGAACGCGGACTCGGTGGCGTGAACAGCTACACCCGCGAGCTGGGCTTCGACCCCGCCGCCTGGCTCCGGGAGCACGGTGGCGCCGCGCCCGGCTGGCTGGACCTGTGCAGCGGGGAGGGACGGGCACTGGCCGAGGCGGCCGGGGCGCTGCCCGCCGGCGCCGAGCTGACGGGGGTGGACCTGGTCGGACCGCTGGTCCCGCCGCCCGTCCTGGCGGCCGGGGCACGGCTGCGGCTGGTGACGGCGGCGCTCGCGGACTGGGTGCCCGAGCGGTCGTACCAGCTGATCACCTGTGTGCACGGCCTGCACTACCTCGGCGACCAGCTCGGCGCGATCGCCCGCTCCGCCGCCTGGCTGGCCCCGGACGGCCGCTTCGCCGCCCACTTCGACCCGGAGTCGGTGCGCCGCCCCGACGGCTCCGGCGCGGGCCGGGCGGTGCTCGCCGCGCTGCGGGCGGCCGGGTTCGAGTACCGCGCGCGCCGTCACCTGCTGCTCCTGGACGGCGGACGGTCGGTCGTACTGCCGTTCGCGTACGTGGGCGCCGACCCGGCGGCCGGGCCGAACTGGACCGGGCAGCCGGCGGTCGGGTCGTACTACCGGCGGGCGGTCGTGCCCCCGGGGCGCGCGGAGTCGTGGGCGAACGCTGTAGTTGAACGTTGAACGCAACGTCTGAATACCGCCGGAGACGTCAAGGGATCCGGATCAGGATCGACTCACACACCGAGAGCGGAACGCCGGCCGGGCCCACGGCCGGGACGCGATCGGAACACGGTGCACGAGGAGATCCGAAGACATGACGATGAACGGTGCTGCGGCGCTCGACGGCAAGGTGGCCCTGGTGACCGGCGGCAGCCGGGGGATCGGGGCCGCGGTCGCGCTGCGGCTGGCCGAGGACGGCGCCCACGTGGCGCTGACCTACCAGGGCTCGGCCGAGCGGGCCGAGGAGGTGGTCGCCAAGATCACCGCGATGGGGCGGACCGGCTGGGCCGTGCGCGCCGACAGCGCCGACCCGGCGGCGGTTCGCGCCGCGGTGGCCTCGGTCGCCGAGCGGTTCGGACGGCTGGACATCCTGGTGAACAACGCCGGCGTGGGCGCCGGCGGGCCGATCGAGGAGGTCGGGTTGGAGGAGCTCGACCGGGTGCTGGAGGTGAACGTCCGGGCGCCGTACCTGTACGCCCAGGCGGCCGTCGAGCACCTGACCGAGGGCGGGCGGATCGTCGCCATCGGCAGCTGCGTGGCCCAGCGCGTCGTCTTCCCCGGCGCCGCGCTCTACGCGACCAGCAAGGCCGCGCTGATCGGCCTGACCAAGGCGCTGGCCAGGGAGCTCGGCCCGCGCGGGATCACCGCCAACCTGGTCCACCCGGGCCCGATCGACACCGACATGAACCCGGCCGACGGCGACTCCGCCGACTTCCAGCGCGGCTTCGTCGCCCTCGGCCGCTACGGCACGGTGGCGGAGGTCGCGGGCGCCGTCTCCTACCTGGTGGGTGAGGACGGCCGCTACGTCACCGGTGCGGAACTGTCGGTGGACGGCGGATTCGCCGCCTGACCTCCCGTTCGGCGGGGGTGGCGGTGTCGTGCCGGGCGGTCGTCGGCGACCGCGCTTACGATCGCCCGGCACGACCCGTGCGCCCCCCGACCGAGAGGTGTGCCATGACCGCGGTGGACGACCCGGCCGACCCGGTGGACCCGATCGGGCTGCTCGCCCGGGCCCTGGCCCAGACCGCCGGGCTGATCGACGGCACCGGCGTCGAACTGGCCGGCCACCCGACCCCCTGCCGCTCCTGGGACGTCGGCGACCTGATCAGCCATCTCCTGCACGACCTGGGGCAGTTCACCCTCCGGGCCGAGGGCGGGCAGCCGGACTGGAGCCGGCCCTTCGACCGGGTCGAGGAGGACTGGCTGCACGCCTTCGAGGCCGGGGCCGAGCGGCTGGTCGAGGCCTGGCGCGCCGCCGGGGACCTCACCGGCACGGTCGACCTCCCCGGCGGCGCCACCCTCCCGGCCCGCTTCCCGGTCGACCAGCAGACCACCGAATTCGCCGTCCACGCCTGGGACCTGGCCCACGCCACCGGCCAGTCCACGGCCGGCCTCGACCACGAGGTCGCGCAGGCGGCGCTCGACTGGGCGCACGGCGCCCTCAAACCCGAGTACCGAGGCGAGGAGGCCGAGCACCACGCCTTCGCCCCCGAGGTCCCCGCCCCACCGGACGCCCCGGCGTACGACCGGCTCGCCGCCTTCTTCGGCCGCGACCCCGCGGCGGGCACCGGTGGATAGGGTCCACCGCGGCTGTCCGCGGCCGGTGGGTCAGTGCGTCCGGCCGGTGGGTCAGTGCACCCGGCCGGTGGCCGCGGCGCGTTTGATGGCCTCGCGGATGCGGGGGTAGCTGCCGCAGCGGCAGATGTTCTGGATCTGGTCGATGTCGGCGTCCGTCGGGTCGGGGGTGCGGCGCAGCAGGGCGACGGCGGTCATGATCTGGCCGGGCTGGCAGAAGCCGCACTGGGCGACGTCGCAGTCGATCCAGGCCTCCTGGACGGGGTGGAGGGTGTCGCCGTCGGCGAGGCCCTCGATGGTGGTGACGGTGCGGCCCTCGCACTCCTTGACCGAGTGGGTGCAGGGCTGGAACTCCTGGCCGTCCAGGTGGCTGGTGCAGGCGCGGCAGACGCCCACGCCGCAGCCGTACTTGGGGCCGGTGACGCCGAGCTTGTCGCGCAGGACCCAGAGCAGCGGCATGTCGTCCGGGGCGTCGACGCTGACGGGCTGCCCGTTGAGGACGAAGGTGTGGGTGGGCATGGGGGTCGACGTCCTCAGAAGTTGATCGGGAAGGAGCGCGGGCTGGTGCCGGTGGCGCGGGCGTAGGCGTTGGCGACGGCGGCGGAGGCGGCGGGGACGCCCAACTCGCCGGCCCCGCCCGGGGATCCGCTGGGCGGCATCAGGTGGATCTCGACGGTCGGCGGGGTGTTGCGCTGCCGGGCGTAGTGGAAGTCGGCGTAACTCCCCTCCCGGAAGGCGCCGTTGTCGAGGTGGTTGCCGGCCTGGAGGACGACCGAGATGCCGTCGATCAGCGCGCCGGTCAACTGGGCCTCCAGGCCGCGCGGGTTGATGACCTGGCCGACGTCGGCGGCGATGACGGCCTTGGTGACCCGGGGGTTGGCGCGGTCGGTGGCGTCCAGTTCGACCAGGTAGGCGGCCCGGCCGCCGTTCTCGTCGTGGTAGCCGACGCCCTGGGCCTGGCCCTCGGGCATCGGGCGGCCCCAGTCGCCGGCCTTGGCGAGGGTGTCCAGGAGGGCCCGGCCGGCGGCGTCGCGCACCCGGGCGCGGCGGAAGGCGACCTCGTCCTGGCCCATCCGGCGGGCGAGTTCGTCCATCATGATCTCGTCGGCGACCCGGACCATGCCGGAGTAGACGGAGCGCCAGCTGCCGGTGTGCACCGGGAGCGGGAGTTCGGCGAGCAGCTGGGTGGGGATGCCGACGTTGTACGGGTTCTTCTCGGTGAGCAGGAAGAAGGCCTGGGCGAGGCTGATCCCGGCGACGGAGAGGTTGAACCCGGCGCCGGTGAGGGCCTCGCCGAGGCCGTGCGAGAGGTCGGTGCGCACGGTGGCGGCGCGGTGCTCCCAGCTGAGCACCTGGCCGAGGCCGTAGGTGGCGCGGATGCGGTGGTGGCTGGCGGGTCGCATCCGGCCGTGCCGCATGTCGTCGTTGCGGGTCCACATGAGCTTGACCGGGCGGCCGGCGGCCTTGGAGATCTGGGCGGCCTCCAGGGCGGCGTCGAAGAACAGCCGGCGTCCGAAGGAGCCGCCGCCGCGGACGACGTGGACGGTGACGGCGTTCTGCGGCAGGCCGAGTTCGGCGGCGATGGTCTGCTGGGCGATGATCGGGCTCTGGGCGGCGAACCAGAGTTCGGCGCGGCCGGGCCGGACGTCGGCGACGGCGGTGAGCACCTCCATCGGCGCGTGGTTGACGAAGGCGAAGTCGAACTCGCCGTCCAGGTACGGGGTGAGCAGCGGCGGCAGCAGGAACGGCGCGTGCGCGGCGCGCAGTCCGGCCCGGACGTCCTCGGTGGAGAGGCCGGCGGCCGGGCCGGGGTTCCAGGTGGTGCGCAGGGCGTCGCGGGCCTTGAGGGCCTGGTCGAAGGTCTCGGCGAGGACGGCGACGCCGGTGGGGATCTGGACCACGGCCAGGACCCCGGGCATGGCGCGGGCGACCGAGGCGTCCAGGGACTTGAGGGTGCCGTTGACGGTGGTCGGGCGGGCGACCACGGTGGGTGCGGCGCCCGGGATCCGGAGGTCCCCGGCGTACTTGGCGCGGCCGGTGACGATGTCGCGGGCGTCGATGCGGCCGGTGGGCCGGCCGACCAGGCGGCGCTGGTCGGCCGGCTTGGGAGTGGCGGACACGGCGGGCACGACCACGGTGGCGGCGTCGGCGGCGAGTTCGCCGAAGCGCAGGAGCCGGCCGTCGGGGGCGAGGACGGCGGAGCCGGCGGTGCGCAGGGTGGTCGCGGGAACCTTCCAGCGGTTCGCGGCGGCGGTAACCAGCCGGGCGCGGGCGGCGGCGGCCGCGGCGCGCACCGGCTCGTACAGCGAGCGCACCGAGTTGGAGCCGCCGGTGAGCTGGTAGAAGAGCAGTTCGGGGCGGCCGTCGGAGAGCGGCACGTCCACGTCGGTGAGTTCGGCGTCGAGTTCCTCGGCGACCAGCATGGCGATCGCGGTGGTGAGGCCCTGGCCGACCTCCAGCCGGGGCAGGTACAGCGCGGCACGCCCGGCGGGGGTGATTTCGAGCACCAGCAGGTGGGCGGTGGGCAGGCCGGCGAGGATCATCGCGTCGCCGAGGTCGAGGACGTCGGGGATGCCGGGCAGGCCGAGCAGTTGCGGGGGCGCGGAGGCGTCGCGGGTGGCCGCGGCGGTGCGTTCGGCGGCCCGGGCGGTGGCGGGCGCGGCGGCGTCGAGGCCGAGCCGGGCGGCGACGGTGAGGGTGGGGGCGGCCAGCAGGTAGGTGAGGAAGCGGCGGCGGTCGGCGGGCTCGGCGGGGTTCGCGGGGCCGGTGGGGCCGACGGGGTCTTCGTCCGGGGCCTCGCGGCCGGCGAAGCCCGAGCGGGCGGTGGAGGTGCTGATGGGAGGGGCCCTTCGAGCCGGAGACGGCGCCGGATCGGGCGGGCACGGACGGCCCCGGCCCCGGTGCCGGATGGCGGACGCCGTTGAGCATAGGAGGGCGTTACTGACGGGTCAACACGGCCAATCTTGGCCCTCCGGCCGGACGGTGGAGGTGTCCGGTCCGCTTCGTCCGGGGGAGTCGGAGCGGGTACGGAGGGGGCTTCGGCCGGGCGGCCGAGGCGCCGGCCGACCGCGCGGAGTGCCGCCGTACGATCAACAGGGCGCCGTCGTACGGGAGTTCACGGCTCGCCCGACGGTGCGGCGGGGCTCCGGAAGTGGACCGGGAAAATTCAAGATCAATGGACCTGTCGGCCGGTCCACTTCTTCCCTAGGCTGGGCCTCGCCCGACCGCCTGGATCCGACAGGAGAGAAGTGCCGAACCAGAGCGCCGCCCGGCTCGCCCTGCTGCCCCCCGCCGGCCCCCAACGCACGCTTGCCGCAGCCCAGTTGGCGAGCGCGGTGGGCGACGGCGCCTACTACACCTGCTCCGCGCTCTACTTCACCCGCGTCATCGGGATGTCGCCGACCGCCCTCGGCTTCGGACTCGCCGTCGCCTGGGCGCTCGGCTCGCTGGCGGGTGTCCCGCTCGGCGCCCTCGCCGACCGCCGCGGCCCGCGCCGCACCGCCGTGGCCCTCGCGCTCGCCACGGCCGGCGTGGTCGCCGTCCTCCTGGTCGTCCGCTCCTACCCGCTGTTCCTGCTCGCCGTCTGCCTCTACGCCACCGCCCAGTCCGGCCTCACCGCCGCCCGGCAGGCCCTGGTCGCCGGCCTGGTGCCGACCGCCGAGCGCACCGGACTGCTCGCCCACCTCCAGTCAACCCTCAACGGAGGACTGGCCGTTGGCGCCGCCATCGGCGGCATCGCGCTCACCGTCGGCACCCGGGAGGCCTACTTCGGGGCCTTCACCGTCACCGCCCTCGGCTTCCTGGCCGGTGCGCTGGTGCTGCGCCGGCTGCCCGAGGCCCCGCCCGCACCGGCCGACCCGGCCGCCGGACCACGACTGGCCGTGCTGCGGGACCGCCGCTACGCCGCCGTCACCCTGGTCAACACCGTGCTGCTGCTGCGGATGCCGATGCTCAGCCTGATCCTGCCGCTGTGGATCGCCCAGCGCGCCCCCGGCCTCGGCTGGCTCGGCTCGGCGCTGTTCGTGCTCAACACCCTGGCCGTGCTGGCCTTCCAGGTCCGGGCGGCCCGCGACGTCAGCGGACTGGACTCGGCCGTCCGGGCCGTGCGCTCCTCCGGGGTGCTGCTGCTCGCCTCCTGCGCGGTCTGCGGACTGTCCGTGCTGTCCGTCCCGGTGTGGGGCTTCGCCGCCCTGCTGGTGGTCGCGGCCGTGCTGCAGGTGGTGGGCGAGATGCGGCAGTCGGCCGGCTCCTGGCAGCTCGGCTTCGACCTCGCGCCGCCGGAGCGGATCGGCCAGTACCAGGGCTTCTTCGGCACCGGCGTCGCCGTCGCCCGCACCCTGGGGCCGCTGCTGCTCACCACGCTGCTGCTGGACGGCGGGCTCACGGGCTGGCTGGTGCTGGGCGGGGTGTTCCTCGCCGCCGGGTACGCGATGGGCCCGGTGGCCCGTTGGGCGGCGCGCGACCGCGACTACCTGCCCCCGGCCCCCGCGCCGTCCTCCTCGGCCGTCGGGGCCACCGCCGCCGAGGCGCCGTAGAGATCGTCGTCGCCGCCGTACGGCGCCGCGCGCCCGGCCCTGGAGGCCGGCCGCTCGGAGCGGTCGGCGAACAGGTCGTCCGGCGCGTCCTCCACCAGGCCGTCCGGCGTCTCCTCCACCAGGCCGTCCGACCGGACCGGCCGGCCGTCCCGCCGCTCGTTCCCGGTCATCGCACGCTCCAACCGCCGCTGCTGCTGTTCCGGATACGGCCGATGCTACTCCGCGGGCCCGCCGCGCAGCGCCCCGCGCGGGCCCCGCGCAGCGGGCCCCGGAAACCGCTGGCCCCCGCCCGCCGCCCGCTGGCATGCTGGCCGCGTGGACAGACCCCAGATCTGGCTCGACCTCGCCCCTGAGCTGCACCTCTTCGTCTCCGCGCCCCGGCGGGCCGGCCGCACCGCGCTGCGCACCGACGGCACCTCCAGCCTCGGCCACCTGGTCGAGTCGCTGGGTGTGCCGCTCACCGAGGTCGGCGCCCTGCTGGTGGACGGCCGCCCGGTGCCCGACTCGTACGTCCCGGCCGACGCCGACCAGGTCGGCGTCGCCGCCGTCGCCCGGCCGCAGCCCTCGCCCGCCCCGCCGCGCTTCCTGCTGGACGTCCACCTCGGCACCCTCACCCGCCGGCTACGCCTGCTCGGCATCGACGCCGCCTACGAGAACCCCGACATCGGCGACGCCGCGCTGGCCGCCCGCTCCGCCGCCGAACAGCGCGTCATGCTCTCACGCGACCGCGGCCTGCTGCGCCGCCGCGAACTGTGGGCCGGCGCGTACGTCTACAGCCACCGCCCCGCCGAGCAACTGCGCGACGTGCTCTCCCGCTTCGCCCCGCCGCTCGCCCCCTGGAGCCGGTGCACCACCTGCAACGGCACGCTGCGCACGGTGAGCAAGACGACGGTGCGCGAACAGCTGCACGACGGCACCGAGCGCTCGTACGACGCCTTCGCCCAGTGCGCGGACTGCGGCCAGGCCTACTGGCGCGGGGCCCACCACGCCCGGCTGGAGGCCATCGTCACCGACGCGGTGCGCGAGTTCGGGGGAGTCTCGGGGTAGCGGAGCCGGGCTCCTCGGGGTTCTCTCGGGGTCGGATACGGACCGCTGCGGATGGTGGGCCGTCCGGCGGGCGTGGTCTGATCGGCGACGGGGGACGAGCCCAGGAACTCCTTCGTACGAGAGAGGCCGGGTCGTCGGATGAACGATCAGCCAGTGCACCAGCCCGCACCGCACCACTCCTCCTCACCCGAGCACCAACCCTTCGAGAGCGCCGAGCCCGCCACCGCCCCGGTGGTGACCGCGCCCGACGGCGCCGTGGTCCGCCCGCTGCTGGTCCTGGACGGGCTCGGCAGCCTCGCGGTCTTCGAACTCGCCCCCGGGCAGGTCACCCACGCCGTGTCGCACGCCACCGTGCAGGAGCTGTGGCAGGTCACCGCCGGCCGCGGCGAGCTGTGGCGGCGCCAGGACGGCCGGGAGGAGGTCCACCGGCTCGCCCCGGGGGCGGCCGTCTCGATCCCGCTGGGCACCGCCTTCCAGTTCCGGGCCGACCAGGACGCCGACGGGCCGCTGCGCATCACCGCCGTCACCATGCCGCCCTGGCCGGACACGGACTCCGAGGCGCGCCCGGAGGAAGGCCCCTGGAAGGCGACCGTCCGATGAGCCGGGGGAGGACGGCCCAGCGGCGGTTACGCCGCACCGCCGCGGCCGCCGTCGCCGCGCTCACCCTGTTCGGCCTGGGTGCGGCCCCGGCCGTCGCGGACACCGGCACCGCCGCACCACACCTCCAGTCACGCTACGTGGCCATGCCCGACGGCGTCCGCCTCGCCGTCGACGTCTACCTGCCGAACGGCACCGAACCCGGGGCCGAGCTGCCCACCGTCCTGGTCACCCAGCGCTACTGGCGCGCCCGCGTCCTGGCAGGCCAGTCGGGCGGCACCAGTGGCGAGGCCGAGGCCTGGAACGCCAAGGGCTACGCCTACGTCGTCGCCGACCTGCGCGGCACCGGCGCCTCCTTCGGCACCCTGACCTCCGAACTGGGCGCGGACCTGGTCGCCGACAGCGGCCCGCTCAGCGACTGGATCGCCGCCCAGCCCTGGTCCAACGGCCGGGTCGGCACCACCGGCGTCTCCTACGGCGGCGACACCGCGATGCTCGCCACCGCCCTCGGCAACCACCACATCACCGCCGCCGCACCGATCTCCTACGACTTCGACCCCTACGAGGACCTGGTCCGGCCCGGCGGGCTGCTGATCGAGCCCCGGCTCGCCCCGTACGCGCTGCTGCTGCGCATCCTGGACCAGGCCGGCGGCACCACCTGCGAGACCAGTGCGCAGACCCGGCAGCTCTGCGCCCAGGTCGGCCTCACCGGCCTGACCCCCCGTCCGGTCGACGGCCCGGACGGACCCGCCCTGATGGCCGCCGCGCGCGCCGAGCACGCGAACAACGCCAACCTGGTCGACATGGCGCAGCAGGGTGTCCACCGCGACTACCGCAACGGCCCGCAGAGCTGGACGGTCGGCAGTGTCGGCGAGCAGACCGACGCCGTCGAGGACGGCGGCGTCCCGGTGCTGACCCGGGCTGGCTGGCTGGACGCGGGCACGGCCAACGGCGTGCTGTCCCAGTTCAGCGGCCTGTCCAACACCCAGGACGACTGGATCGGCCCCTGGAACCACGGCGCCGGCTGGCTCGCCGACCCGTTCCGCCCCGCCCGGCCGCTCACCCCGGCCGAGCACGAGCAGAACGACCAGCGCGTGGTCGACTTCTTCGACCGCTACGTGCGCGACGGCGCCCGCCCCGACGGCCGGCGGCAGGTGCACTACTACACCTTCAACGAGGACGTCTGGCGCACCACCACCCGCTGGCCGGTGCCCGGGACCCGCACCCGGCCCTTCCGGCTCGGCGCGGGCAACACCCTCACCGAGGGGCGGGCCGGGGGCGGCCCGGCCGGCTCCGACCTGCTGAGCCTGGACCCGACCGCCGGCACCGGCCCGCTCGACCGCTGGAACACCAACCTCAGCGGCAGCAAGGTGAGTTACCCCGACCGGGCGGCCGTGGACGGCAAGCTGCTCAGCTACACCACCGCGCCGCTGACCGAGCCCGCCACGGTCACCGGCAACGGCAGGGTCACCCTCGACGTCACCGGCCTGGCCGGCTCGGCGGACGGCGCCCTGCACGTCTACCTGGAGGACGTCACCCCGGACGGCCGCGCCACCTATCTGACGGAAGGTCAACTCGCGCTCGCCGACCGGGCTGTGGCCGACTCCGACGACAACCCCGACTGGCGCCGGCTGCGCACGCCCCGCAGCTACGCGGCCACCGACGCCACGCCCTTCCCGCAGGGGCGGGCGCAGCGGGTGGTGATCGACCTCCAGCCGGTCTCGGTGCTCTTCCGGGCCGGCGACCGGATCCGGCTCACCGTGGCCGCCGCCAACCCCGACTCCTTCCAGCTGCTCCCGGCCGACGGCCGCGCGCAGTACCGGATCGGCTACGGCGGGCACGGCGGCGAGTCCGGTTCGGTGCTCGAACTCCCGCTGGTGCAGCGGTAGTTACCTGCCCGCCAGGCCGAGGGTCCAGATGTGCGAGCTGTAGCTGCCCATCCGGGTCGGGTGGCGCTCGACCAGGGTCGCGGTCAGGCCCTCGGGGCCGCGGTGCAGTGAACCGGTGAAGCGGTGCCGGTCGGCGGGGTCGAGCGGGAGCAGTTCGGCGAGCACCGCGTCGTCCAGCTCCCGCCCGACGGCACGCAGCACTCCCGCGTCCAGCACCAGCAGGGTGCCGTCGGGCAGCACCAGCGGCTCGGGGGCCAGGGCGTCGCTCAGCAGCGGGCCGGGCTCGACCACCCCGCCGGGCAGCAGTCGCACCACCCGGCTGCCGGTGGGGTGGCGGCGGTCGGTCTCCACCACCCGCAGGCCGGTGCCGGCCGGTCCGGCCGTGCCGACCACGTAGTGGCCGTAGCTGTGCCAGGAGTCGACCACGGCGCCGTCCCGGTCGTGGGCCCTGGTGTCGAAGGCGCCGTAGCCCTCCAGCCCCAGGACGAAGCGCCCGTCGCCGAGCGCCGCACCGCGTTCCCCGCGCAGCTCGGCGACCGGCGTGCCGTCGGCGAGGTCCAGCAGCAGGGCCGGGCCGAGGTGGCCCCAGGCGGTGTAGTCGAAGGAGGTGGTGGTGACCAGCACCCGGTCGGCGGACAGGTGCGCCGCGTTCGGCCGGCCCGGGCAGGGGCGGCGCCAGCGGACCTCGCCGGCGGCGTCGACCCAGCTGAGCTCGCCGTCCCCGCCGTGCAGCGTCCAGCCCTCGCGCCGCGCCAGCGGCCCCGCCGGGCGCCCCTGCGGACGGCCGCCGGGCTCGCGGCGGTGGTTCATGACCGTGACCTGCCAGCTCCCCATGGTGCGGATGCTATCGGCTGGGCCCGAACGACGGGTGTCGTTTCGGTAGCCGCTCACGGCACCCTGACGGCGGACAATCTTCCCAGGACCAGTGGAGGAGGCGAGAGTGGAGCCCGTGGAACCCGTGGGGCCGGCGGAGTTCGAGGTGATGATCGAGATCCCGCAGGGATCGCGCAACAAGTACGTGATGGACTTCGACGCGGGCCGGATCAGGCTGGACCGCACCCTCTTCACCGCCACCCGCTACCCCGCCGACTACGGGTACGTCGAACGCACCCTCGGCGGTGACGGGGAACCGCTGGACGCACTCGTCCTCGGCGGCGAACCCGCCGTCCCCGGCTGCGTGCTCACCTGCCGGGCGGTCGGGATGTGGGTGATGCGCGACGAGCGCGGCCCCGACCAGAAGGTCCTCTGCGTCCCGGCCCGCGACCCCCGCTACGCCGACCTGCGGGACATCGGCGACCTGCGCGAGTTCGACCTGCTGGAGATCACCCACTTCTTCCAGGTCTACAAGGACCTGGAGCGCGGCACGTCGGTCGAGGGCTCGCACTGGGCGGGCCGGGACGCCGCCTACGCCGAGATCGCCGAATCGCGCGCCCGGGCGGCGGGCACCCGCTTCGCCCGCCCGGCCTGAGCCCGGGCCCACGGCCGGGCCCGGGCCCAGCGGTTCGTCGACTCAGAGCCGCGCGCTGCTCAGGATCGCGCGCACCTGGGCGGCGATGGCGGCCTCGTTCTGCTCGAACTCCGGTGAGGTGACGCGGTCCTGCCGGTCCGGGAGGCCGGTGAGGACCGGGGTGTGGAGGTGGCCCCCGGGCAGCGCGGGGGCGAGGTCGAGGCGCAGGCGGTTGGAGCGGTAGGCGACCTCGTTGGAGAGGTAGCCTCCGCCGCCCCCGGCGACGGCGCGGGAGCCGGGGGTCGGCCCGTCGGGGCGGTCGACCGGGGCGGTGGCGCCCGCGGGGATCTCGGTGACGGGGGAGTTGAGCAGCACGGGGTAGGGCTGCTGGACGGCCGTCATGGCGTCGGTGGGCAGGGTGGTGCGGATGAACTGCGGGCCGTCGCCGAGGCCCGGGGCGTCCACCGGGTGCTGCCGGGTGCCGCCGGAGAGCGCGGCGGCGTTGTCGGTGTACGGGTCGGCGGAGCGGGCGCGGCCGGCCCAGGCCTCCAGGGTGAACTTGCCGGGATAGCCCTGGCTGATGCTGGTGATCAGGTCGGCGGACTGTGGGCCGCCGGGCTCCAGGTGGGGGCCGAAGGCGCGTTCCACGATGCCCTGGTCGAAGTCGCGGTAGCGCACCGGCAGGACGACGGCCCGCACCTCGGCGGTGCTGCCGTCGGCGAGGGTGATCCGCTGCCCGTGCAGTTGCAGCACGGCCGCGCCGGAGGGGTTGGCGCGGCGCGCTTCGGTGTCCAGGCCGTACGGGTCGAAGCCGCTGACGAAGATCCGTCGGACGCCGGGGTCGGGTTCGTCGGCGAAGCCGTCGTCGAGGCCGCGCGAGGCGTCCTCGAAGCGGGCCCGCAGCTCGGCGTGGTCGACGTCGAACGGGGGCTGCCACTGGGCGAGTTGCACGGTCATGGCGAGTCGCGCCCAGTACAGCGGGCGGTCGTCGAGGGCGGGCAGTTCGCCGCCGGGCCGGCGGCCCTGGGCGCGGTCGAGGCCGGCCTGCCAGAGCTTGCGGCCCCAGCTGTCGACCACCCGCTGGGCGCGGTGGGCGGTGCGGGCGGCGCAGAGGGCGGCGGGGAAGTCGTGGAGCAGGTCGGCGAGGCCGGAGCGCTCGGTGAAGGCGGCGGTCCGGGCGTCCTGCAGCCGGGCCTGTTCGGCGTCCGGCGGTGCGGTGGTGACGGTCCGGCAGCCGGCCGGTGCGGCCTGGGCCCCGGCGGCGGGGGCGAGCAGCGCGGCGAGGGTGCCGACGAGCGCGGTCGCCAGGGCGGCGCGGCGGGTGGCGGAGCTCGCGGCGCGGCGGGTCATTGTCATGGCCACTGACACTAGGCGGCGGGCTGACACCCCGCCAGGGTGCCTGCGCCGTACCCGTAGGCTGAGCGGGTGACACCCCTCGATCCGACCGTGAAGTCCCTGATCAGCGACCCCTACGGCGCCTACGCCGGGCTGCGCGCCGAGGCGCCCGTGCACCGGGTCACCGGCCCGGACGGGCTGCCCGTCTGGTTGGTCACCCGCTACCCGGACGTCCGCCGGGCGCTGGCCGACCCGCGGCTGGCCCTCGACCGGTCGCACGCCGCCCCCGGCAACTACCGGGGCTTCGCGCTGCCGCCCGCGCTGGACGCCAACCTGCTCAACATGGACCCGCCGGACCACACCCGGATCCGCCGCCTGGTCGGGCAGGCCTTCACCCCGCGCCGGATCGCCGCCCTGCACGCCCCGGTCGAGCGCGTCGCCGAGCAGCTCCTGGACGCGGTCGAGGCGGCCGCCGGGCCGTCCGGCCGGGTCGACCTGCTCGCGGCCTACGCCTCCCCGCTGCCGATCACCGTCATCTGCGACCTGCTCGGCGTCCCCGAGGACGACCGGCAGGACTTCCGTGCCTGGACCGACACCCTGATCACCCCGGACCCGGACCGCCCCGAGCAGGCCCGCGCCGCCGTCAAGGCGATGCTCGGCTTCTTCACCGGCCTGATCGAGCGCAAGCGCACCAGCCCGGCCGACGACCTGCTCTCCGACCTGATCGCCGTCCGCGACGACGGCGCCCAGGGCGGCCAGGTCGAGGGCGGCGCCCAGGACCGGCTGAGCGAGGACGAACTGACCTCGCTGGCCTTTCTGATCCTCTTCGCCGGCTACGAGAACACCGTCCACCTGATCGCCAACGCCGTCCTCGCCCTGCTCACCCACCCCGAGCAGCTCGCCGCCCTGCGCGCCGAACCGGAGCTGATCGCGGGCGCCGTCGAGGAGTTCGCCCGCTTCGACGGCCCGGCCCCGCTGGCCATCCGCCGCTTCCCGCGCGAGGACGTCACCATCGGCGGGGTCACCGTCCCGGCCGGGGAGACGGTGCTGCTCGCGCTGGCCTCCGCCAACCGCGACCCCGAGCAGTTCGCCGACCCCGACCGGCTCGACCTGCGCCGCCGCGAGAACGGCCACCTCGCGCTCGGCCACGGCATCCACTACTGCCTGGGCGCCCCGCTGGCCCGGCTGGAGACGGCGCTCGCGATCACCGCCCTGCTGCGCCGCTTCCCCGACCTGGCCCTGGACACCCCGGCCGAGGAGCTGCGCCACCGCCCCGCGCTGCGGGCCCGCGGCCTGCTGGAACTCCCCGTCCGCATCGGGTCGCAGGGGCGGGAACCGGCGTGAGCTCTACAGCGTTGTCGTGGTCGAACAGCGTGATTCGGACGGTGGTGGAGGAAACCCCATGAGTGTGGCCCTGACGAAGGGTGGCAACGTCTCCCTGAACCGGCAGGCGCCCGGCGTGCGGTCCGTCCGGGTGTGCCTCGGGTGGACGGCCGGAGCCGGGTACGACCTGGACGCCAGCGCGCTGCTGTGCGGCCCGTCCGGGAAGGTCCTCACGGACCAGCACTTCGTCTTCTTCAACAACCTGCAGAGCCCGGACGGCGCGGTCCGCCACCTGGGCTCCGGCGGGGGCGGCGAGGACGCGGAGCGGATCGAGGTCCGGCTCGGGGACGTCTCGGCCCAGGTGGAGAAGGTCGCCTTCGCGGTGGCGATCTACGACGCGGCGCAGCGGCGGCAGAGCTTCGGCCAGGTGCGTCGTGCGTACGTGCGGGTCGTCGACGCGGACAGCGGCACCGAGGTGGCGCGCTACGACGTGACGCCCGAGACGGGCAGCGAGACGGCCATGGTGTTCGGCGAGCTCTACCGCAACGGCGCGGACTGGAAGTTCCGCGCGGTCGGGCAGGGCTACGCCTCGGGGCTCGCGGGCATCGCCACCGACTTCGGGGTCGACGTCCTGCAGCCCGCGCCGGCGGCTCCGGCCCCGGCCCCCGTTTCCGCGCCCGTACCGGTCGCGCCCGCGGCGCCGCCGGTCGTCCCCGCCGTTCCGAAGACCCAGCCAGCTACAGGGAGTTCACCCGTGACGTGTTTCTTCGACCCCACCCACGGCGCCGGTTCGGCCGTGGTGCTGTGGCAGCCGCAGTGGGGCGTGCCGCGCCAGGTCGAGACCTGCGCCGCCTGCGCCCAGCGGGTGCAGACCACCGTCCCGCCGTTCTACACCCCGCCGCAGGCCGGTTATCCGCAGGCCGGTTATCCGCAGGCGGGCTACCCGCAGCAGGCGCAGCCGCAGGTGCCCGCCCAGCAGCAGGAGCAGGGCGGCCGCCGCTTCGGCACCGGCGCGATGATCGGCGCGGGTGCGGCCGGCCTGGTCGGCGGCATGCTGCTGAACGAGGCGCTGAGCGACGACGAGCCGCAGGTGGTCGTCAACAACTACTACGAGGACGACGACTCCTTCTTCTAAGCCGCTTCCGCGCGACCGTCGGCGGTGACGCCCCCTCGCTCAGCCGGTGCGGTGCAGGTCGCACTGCTGCTGGATGGCCGAGGGGGCGTCGCTGCTGACGATGGCGACCTTCGGCACCGGGCCGGTGGTGGGGGCGTCCTCGGTGGTGCAGACGAGCTGCTGGATGGCGGGGGCGGACAGCGAGGCGGCGGGCCAGGAGAGCCGCAGGGTGACCACGCCGGGGGTGGCGGTGGCCTGGACCCGGCCGTCCTTGGGGAGGTCGCTGTACAGCCCGGTGCGCCGTTCGGTCTGGTCGGGCCCGGCCAGCAGGGTGTCCAGGGTCTGCTGGAGGTCCTCGCGCTCGGCGCTGGGCCGGATGGCGGGCCGGATGCCGTGCTGGTCGAGGAAGTACAGCCGGGTGCCGGGCTGGACGCCGGTGGCCGGCTGGCCGCTGCGGACCGAGCCGGTGGTGGAGATCGAGCAGCCGCCGGTCAGCAGCAGGACCGCGGCCAGCGGGACGAGTCGGCGGAGGGTCACCATTCCTCCTCCCCGTCCAGTCCGCGGGGCAGGACGAGGGTGAACACCGCTCCGCCGTCCGGCACGTTGGCGGCCTCGATGAGGCCACCGTGCAGCCGGGCGTTCTCCTGGGCGATGGCCAGGCCCAGGCCGCTGCCCTCGGAGCGGGCCCGGGACTTGTCGGCCTTGTAGAACCGGTCGAACAGGTGCGGGAGTTCGGTGGGCGGGATGCCCGGACCGTGGTCGGTGACGGTGAGCACCAGTTCCTCCTCGCTGCCCCGCAGGGCGAGCCGCACCGGCGGGCGGCCGTGGCGCAGGGCGTTGCCGACCAGGTTGGCGACGACGACGTCGAAGCGGCGCGGGTCGAGCCGCACGGGCAGGGCGGCGGGCAGGTCGAGGTCGACCTGCTCGCCCCAGCCGCGCAGGTCGAGGGTCTCGCGCACGGCGGTGGCGGCGTCGACGGTCTCGGTGCACAGCGGGGCGGCCCCGGCGTCCAGCCGGGAGATCTCGATCAGGTCGTTGACCAGCCTGGTCAGCCGTACGGTCTCGTTGCTGATCATGCGCAGTGCGGTGGCGGTGTCGGCGGGCAGCTGTTCGGCGTCCTCGTCGAGGATGTCGGTGACGGCGAGCATCGCGGCCAGCGGGGTGCGCAGTTCGTGCGAGACGTCGGCGGCGAAGCGCCGGCCCTGGGACTCGATGGCGCGCAGTTCCTCGATGGTGCCCTGGAGGGTGCGGGCGGTGTGGTTGAAGGTCTTGGAGAGCTGGGCGAGTTCGTCGTGCCCGGTGACGGTCAGCCGGGTGTCCAGCCGGCCCTGGGCCAGGGCCCGGGCGGCGTCGCCGAGCGCCCGGACCGGCCGCAGCACCTGGCGGGCGGCCAGCAGGGCGAGTCCGGCGGCCAGCACGGCGGCGAACGCCCCGGCCCCGGCGGCGCCGGCGAGCAGGGCGGAGGCGGCGCTCTGCTCGCGGTCGAGGGGGAGCAGGGCGAAGACGGTGAGCCCGGACGCCCCGGCGGGGCCGCCCTTCGCGTAGCTGACGGGGACGCCGACGGCGAGCCAGGGGTGGCCGTCGGCGGCGAAGCGCTGGAACGCGGCGTGGCCGGTGTCGACGGTGTGCTGGAGGGCCGGCGGGACGGCCACGGGCTGGGTCCACTCCGAGTGCTCGGCGCCGTAGGAGGCCAGCACCCGCCAGTCGCGGAAGCCGCCGGTGCCCGACAACTGGGCGGCCAGGCGGTCGAGTTCGCCCTGGGTGGGGGGGAAGGGCAGGGCCGGGGCGAGCACGTCGACGCGGCGGCGCAGCTCGTCCAGGGCGGTGTCCTTGGTCAGGTCGAGGGTGGAGGTGGTGGCGGCCCGGTAGGTGAGGGTGGCGGTGGCCAGCGCGCTCAGGGCGGCGACGGCGACGAAGGCCACCAGCAGGCGTGGCCGCAGCCCGGCGACGGCGCGGCGCAGCCGGACCAGCCGCGGCGGGTGCGGGCCCGTGCGCGGCGGCGGGTCGTCGGACGGTCGGGGCGCGGCGGCCGGTGCGGGGTCCGGGGTGGCGGCGGCGCTCACTGCGGCCCGAAGCGGCCGCGGCGGAGGCCGCAGCGCGGGCCGCGGCGCAGGCAGCCGCGCGGGCCGAGCGCCGGGGCCTCGGGTGCGGAGTCGTCGTCCTCGAACAGGAATAGCCGTGCCATGGGAGTCAGTATCGGGGGTTGACCTGGGGCAATGCGCCACGGGGGCGGTTCGGGGGTGGGTTCTTGCCAAAAACTCATACATCGCTCACAGGCTGCGCGGGCGCCGGTCAGTCGATGACCACCGCCATCTGCCCGTAGGTGGCGTAGCCGTCGGCGAAGTCCTCCTCGGAGACCGTGGTGCGGCCCCGGGCGGGATCGTTGAGCGACACCCTGCCGCCGCTGAACCCGGTGACCACGACGGTGTGCTCGGCCGGCCCGGCGTACAGCACGCTCCGGCCGTCGTAGGCCGTGTAGGTGGTGCTCCTGAGGTGGCGCCAGAGGTAGTCCACCCAGACGATCGCCGGGTGGCCGGCGGCCAGCTGGTCCTTGAGCTGCTGGACGGAGACGCCCGAGCCGTCCTGGCGCACGGTGAGCCCGTACGAGCGGGCGGCCGCGGCGACGGGCGGGGAGTAGACGCCGAAGCCGGTGCCGGCCGACTCCGAGCCGTCCGGGTCGCCGACGAAGGCTACGTAGGGGTCGCCGGACAGCGGGCCGGAGTGGCCGAACTCCGGATGGTCCCGGTCGACGCCGATCCGGTCCAGGATCTGCTGGTCGTCGGCCCTCACCCCGCGGGCGGCGAGGAGCATGCGCAGCGCGGCCGCCTCGCAGTCGTCGCCGAGCTGCTGCTCGTAGTAGGGCACGGACACGGCCACGGTCACGGCTGCGGGAGCGGCCGAGGCGGGGCCGGAGCCCGCCGCCAGGGTTGCGGTGGTCAGGACGGTGAGGCAGGCGGCCCGTGCGCGTGAGGTGATCGTCATGGGCATGACGCTACGAAGGATGGTTGCGCTCCGCAGCCGGTGGGCGGCGATCAGGTGACGGACCGTAGGCGCCGAGGCGCCCGTCTCGGCCCGCCTCAGCCCGTCTCGGCCCGTCGGTACGCCCCCGCCCGGGCGGCGGCCTCGGCGGCGGCCGCGGCGCGGTCGGCGGCGGCCTCGTCGAGCGGTTCGGCGGTGGTGAGCATCCGGTAGTAGAGCGGCGCCGAGACGGCCCGGATCACCTCGAACGGGTCGGTGCCGGGCGGGAGTTCGCCGCGCTCGACGGCCTCGGTGACGCACGGCGCCCACTCCTCGACCCGGCGCCGGTAGAAGTGCCGCAGCGCCTCGGCGGTGCCCGGGTCGCCGTTGGCGGCCACCAGGACGGCGCGGAACAGCGCGCCCTGCCGGGGGTCGGCCAGGGTGCGCCGGACCAGTCGGGCGTTGGCCCGCAGGTCCTCGGCGAGTGAGCCGCTGCGGGTGCGCGGCAGCGACTGCTCGGCCATGTCGGTGAGCAGGTCGGCGACCAGGGCGGTGGTGCTGCCCCAGCGCCGGTAGACGGTGGTGCGGCCGACCTCGGCGCGCTGGGCGAGGTCGCCGAGGTCGAGGCCGGCGAAGCCGTGCTCGACCAGGGCGTCCTCGGCGGCCCGCAGGACGGCGGCGCGGACCCGGGCGGTGCGGCCGCCGGGGCGGACGGTGCCGGGGGTGGAGGGCTCGGTGGGCTCGTCGACCATTAACGGGATTCCTGTTCCATTAGCTGGATGGAGTCTGCTAGCTTCGAGACATCCTAACGGAACGGGAGTCCCATTAGTGGCTCCGAGGGGAGAACCGTCATGACCACCACCACCACGGCACCCACCGGCATGGAGTACCGCCGCCTCGGCGCCTCCGGCCTCAAGGTCCCCGCCCTCAGCCTCGGCACCGGCACCTTCGGCGGCCGCGGCCCGCTGTTCGGCGCCTGGGGCAGCACCGACGTCCAGCAGGCCCGCCGCCTGCTCGACATCGCCCTCGACGCCGGGGTCACCCTCTTCGACACCGCCGACGTCTACTCCGACGGCGCCGCCGAGGAGGTGCTCGGCGAGGCCCTGCGCGGCCGCCGCGACCAGGTGCTGATCTCCACCAAGGCCGGCCTGCCGCTCGGCGACGGCCCCCAGGACGCCGGCACCTCCCGGGCCCGGCTGGTCCGCTCCGTCGAGGACGCGCTGCGCCGCCTCCGCACCGACCACCTCGACCTCTTCCAGCTGCACGCCTACGACGCCGCCACCCCGATCGAGGAGGTGCTGGCCACCCTGGAGGACCTGGTCCGCGCGGGCAAGATCCGCTACACCGGCGTCTCCAACTTCTCCGGCTGGCAGCTGATGAAGTCCCTCGACCTGGCCGAGCGCCACGGCCGCCCCCGCTACGCCGCCCACCAAGTCTACTACTCCCTGGTCGGCCGGGACTACGAGTGGGAGCTGATGCCGCTCGCCGAGCAGGAGGGCGTCGGCGCCCTGGTCTGGAGCCCGCTCGGCTGGGGCCGCCTCACCGGCCGGATCCGCCGCGGCGAGCCGCTCCCGGCCGGCAGCCGGCTGCACGACACCGCCGACTACGGCCCGCCGGTCGAGGAGGACCTGCTGTTCCGGGTCGTCGACGCCCTGGACGAGGTCGCCGCCGAGACCGGCCGCAGCGTCCCCCAGGTGGCGATCAACTGGCTGCTGCGCCGCCCGACCGTCTCCTCCGTGATCATCGGCGCCCGCAACGAGGAGCAGCTGCGGCAGAACCTCGGCGCCGTGGGCTGGTCGCTGACCCCGGAGCAGGTCGCCCGGCTGGACGCCGCCAGCGCCCGTACCGCGCCCTACCCGTACTTCCCGTACCACCGGCAGGAGGCCTTCGCCCGCCTCAACCCGCCGCTCGCGGGCTGACCTCGCCGGGGCTGACCTCGCCGGACCCGGCCCGGCGGGGCCCGCTCTCCAGCGCCTCGCGGCGGTCAGCCCAGCCGGTCGGCGGCTTCGAGGCAGGCGGCGATCGTCGGCTGGTGGGCCGTGCCCTGGCGGACCGCGGTCTCGATCGTGCGGGTGAGCGTGGTGTCCGACACCGGTCGTACGGTCAGCGTCGGCGGGAGGCGGTCGGTGGCGATCCGGGGGATGAGCACGGTGTGGCCGCCGCTCGCGGCGAGGGCGGTCATGGCGGCGAAGTCGGTGCAGGTGTGCCGCACCCGCGGGGTGAAGCCGGCCGAACGGCAGGCCTGGAGGACGGCGTCCCCGCAGGGGGTCTGCGGTGGGGCGGTGATCCACGAGGTGTCCGCGAGCTCCCGCAGGTCGACCGGCGCCCCCGTGCCGCCCGTGCTCGTCGCCGGGCCGGCGGCCGGGTGGTCGGCCCGCAGCACCGCGACCAGCGGATCGGTCCGCAGGGTGCGGGTCTCGATGCCGGGGTACGGGGGCGCGGCGAGGTTGGTGTAGCGGTAGACGAGCGCGACGTCGGCGCGGCGCTGGAGCAACAGCCGTACGGCGGCCTCGGGTTCGGCCTCGGTGATGTGCACCTCCAGGCCGCGGTGGGCGCGCTCCAGGGCCTCGCCGAGCGGGGCCGCGACCGGGACCAGGGCGCTCGGGAAGCAGGCCAGGTGCACCGGGCCGGTCGGTTCCCCGGCGCCGGTGCGCAGCCGTTCCCGGGCCTCGTCGAGCGCCGCGAGCACCGCCCCGGTGTCCGCGGCCAGCCGGTGCCCGGCCGCGGTGAGGTGGACGGAGCGTCCGGTGCGCTCCAGCAGGGCGGTGCCGGCCTCCTCCTCCAGCAGCCGCAGCTGCTGGGAGACGGCGGAGGGCGTGACGCGGTGGAGTTCGGCCACGGCGGTCACCGTGCCGTGCGCCTCCAGGTCGCGCAGGAGGACGAGCCGTCGGACATCGAGCATCAGTCCAGCTTAAGGGCCTGCTGTAGGAGATGTAGCTGGACGCGGGGGCGTGTGGACGGCGAACCTGACTGCCCCGACCCCAGTCCCCGAGCAGTACGGGAGTGTCTTCGTGCGCGCCACCGTGATCCACGGCCCCAACGACATCCGGATCGAGGAGGTGCCCGACCCGGTGGTCCGGCGGCCCACCGACGCGGTGGTGCGGGTGGTCAACGCCTGCATCTGCGGCAGCGACCTGTGGGCGTACCGGGGCGTCGCCGCCCGGGTCCCCGGGCAGCGGATCGGGCACGAGTTCCTCGGCGTCGTCGAGGCGGTCGGCCCCGAGGTGACCGGCTTCGCGCCGGGCGACTTCGTGCTCGCCCCGTTCGTCTGGTCCGACGGCACCTGCGAGTTCTGCCGCGAGGGCCTGCACACCTCCTGCCCCGAGGGCGGCTTCTGGGGGTCGGTCGGCTCCGACGGCGGCCAGGGCGAGGCGGTGCGGGTGCCGTTCGCCGACGGGACGCTGGTGAAGCTCCCGAAGGAGGCCGCCGGTGAGGAGAAGCTGCTGCCCGGCCTGCTCGCCCTCTCCGACGTGATGAGCACCGGGCACCACGCCGCGGTCTCCGCCCGGGTCCGCCCCGGTGCCACCGTCGCCGTGGTCGGCGACGGCGCGGTCGGCCTGTGCGGCGTGCTCGCCGCCCACCGGCTGGGCGCCGGGCGGATCATCGCGCTCGGCCGGCACGAGCGGCGCACCGCGATCGCCCGCGACTTCGGCGCCACCGACGTCGTCGCCGAGCGCGGCGAGGCCGCGGTCGAGGCGGTCCGGGAGCTGACCGGCGGACTCGGCGCGCACGCCGTGCTGGAGGCCGTCGGCACCGAGGAGTCGATGCGGACGGCCCTTTCCATCACCCGCGACGGCGGCACGGTCGGCTACGTCGGCGTGCCGCACGGCGGCTCGGCCGGCGTGGACATCTCGCAGATGTTCGACCGGAACGTCTCGCTGGCCGGTGGCGTCGCCCCGGCCCGCGCCTACATCCCCGAACTGCTGCCGGACGTGCTCTCCGGCGCCATCGACCCCGGCGCGGTCTTCGACCGCACCGTGGACCTCGACGGCGTCCCGGACGGCTACCGGGCGATGGACGACCGTACGGCGCTCAAGGTCCGCATCGCGTTCTGACCGCCCTGCCCCCCGGGCCGCGGCTGCCCTCTTGTTCAAAGTTGATCGACTGCCCTATCTTTTGCTCAGCTTCAAGCAACTCGTTGCAGATTCGAGCAGGGGGATCGATGGCCCACGTCGCCGCCGAGAACGTCATCGCCCTGGACATCGGCGGCACCGAGATCAAGGGCGCCGTGGTGGCGGCGGACGGCACGGTCCTGCGCAGTGAGCGCCGGCCCACCCGGCCCGCCCGCGGCGGTGGCGCGGTCATCGACACCGTGCTCGACTGCGCCGCCGAACTCACGGAACTCGCCCGGCGGGCCGGAGCCCCGCCGCGGGCCGTCGGCGTCGTCGCGCCCGGCCTGGTCGACGAGGCCGCGGGCACGGTGGTCAAGGCGGTCAACCTCGACTGGCACGACATCCCGCTCCGCCACCGGGTGGCCGAACACCTCGGCCTCCCGGTCGCGTTCGGCCACGACGTCCGGGCCGGCGGCCTCGCCGAGGCCCGCCTCGGCGCCGGGCGGGGCAGCGACTCCTTCGTCTTCGTCCCCGTCGGCACGGGCATCGCCGCCGCCGTGGTGACCGGCGGCCGCGCCCAGGGCGGCGCGCGCGGGATCGCGGGCGAACTCGGCCACCTGGTCGTACGGCCCGGCGGCGAGCGCTGTGCCTGCGGCGGCCGGGGCTGTCTGGAGACCGTCGCCTCGGCCTCCGCGATCGCCCGCCGCCACGCCCGGCTCACCGGCACCCCGGACCTCGGCGCCGAGGACGTGCACCGGCGGGCGACCGCCGGCGAGTCCGTCGCCGCCCAGGTCTGGGCCGAGGCGGTGGCGGCCCTCGCCGACGGCCTGGCCGCCACCGTCACCCTGCTCGACCCGGAGCGGATCGTGATCGGCGGCGGCCTCGCCCGGGCCGGGGCGGACCTCCTCGCCCCCCTGGCCACGGCACTCGCCGAGCGGCTGGCCTTCCGCACCCCGCCCCGGCTGGTCGCCGCCGAACACGGCCGCAGCGCGGGCTGCCTCGGCGCGGCCCTGCTGGCCCGGGACCTGCTGGCCGGGGACCCGTCGGCCGGGGACCCGTCGGCCGGGGACCCGTTCGTCCAAGCCCCGTCGCCCGTCGGAGGCACGCCGTGATCCTCACCGTCACCCTCAACACCGCCGTGGACGTCACCTACCGCCTCGACCGGGTGGCCCGGCACGGCAGCAACCGGGTCGGTACCGTCACCGAACGGGCCGGCGGCAAGGGCGTCAACGTCGCCCGGGTGCTCGCCGCGCTCGGCCACGACACCGTGGTCACCGGCCTGGTCGGCGGCGCCACCGGGAAGGCCCTGCGGGCCGACCTCGCCGCCGCCGGGCTGCGCGACGCACTCCAACCGATCGCGGGCCCCACCCGGCGCACCGTCGCCGTGGTCGAGGACGCCACCGGCGACGCGACCGTCTACCTGGAACCCGGCCCCACCGTCACCGCCGAGGAGTGGTCCGCCTTCACCCTCCGCTACCGCCGACTGCTGCGCACCGCCCGGGCCGTCGTCCTGTCCGGCTCGCTGCCCGGCGGCGTGCCACCGGACGCCTACGGGCAGCTGGTCGCCCTCGCCGCCGAGGCGCGGGTGCCCGCCGTCCTCGACGCCGAGGGGCCCGCCCTGCTCGCCGGACTGGCCGCCGGCCCCGCCCTGGTCAAGCCCAACGCGGCCGAACTCGCCGCGACGGCGGGCCCGGTGGACCCCCTCACCGGCGCCCGGCTGCTGCGCGCCGCCGGAGCCCGCGCCGTGGTCGTCTCCCTCGGCCCCGGCGGGCTGCTCGCCAGCACACCGGAGGGCGACTGGCGCGCCCGCCCACCCGAGGACGCACGCGGCAACCCGACCGGCGCCGGCGACTCGGCGGTCGCCGCCCTCACCGCGGGCCTGGTCGCCGCAACCCCGTGGCCGGAGCGGCTGGCCGAGGCTGTCGCCCTCTCCGCGGCGACCGTGCTCGCCCCGCTCGCCGGCAGCTTCGACCCGGCCGACCACCGGCGACTGCTCCCCCTCGTCCGGGTCCACCCGGTCCATCCGGCCGCACCGGGCTCCGCCCCGCAGGGAGAAGCGCACCCCTCGTAACCCGGCGGGTACGTCGGTGAATCGGCTGCGCCACCCTCGGACGCGGGCACCGCGGCGTGACCCTGGCCCGCGCACTGCGCACTGCGCGCGGTGCCCGGCGCTGGACGCCACCGACACCACCCCGGCCCTCTGACGGGGCGGCTGGAACGGGCGACGGGCCAGCGGTACGAAAGTGGTTGCTGAGGCGCGAATGGCTGCAGCATCTTCCGTTCGACCGGCCCGGCTGTCAGCATCGGCGCACACCGCCACCGCTGCCGCCATCTTCACCGCCACCGCCCGTGGGGCCCGAGGGAGTCGCCGATGCACCGCCGTGCCCCGTCCGGCCGGATCGACCTGCTGCTGCGCGGCGGCAGCCTGGTGGACGGCACCGGGGCTGCCGCCCGGCGGGCGGACGTGGCGGTCGTCGGCGACCGGGTGGCGGTCCTGGCGCCGGGGGCCGGGGCGGTGGACGCGGTCGAGGTGGTGGACGTCACCGGGCGGGTCGTCACCCCCGGCTTCATCGACGTCCATACCCACTCCGACGCCCTCACCGCCACCTTCGACGGCGCGGACCACGGCACCGAGGAGCTACGGCTGGCCCCGCTGCTCCAGGGCGTGACCACCGAGATCGCCGGGAACTGCGGCAGTAGTCTGTTCCCCGCGCTGCCGGCTCGGCTGCCCGCCCTCGCCGAGCACCTGCGGGTCACCTTCGGCCTCGGGCCGGTGCGCCCGGCCCGGGACTTCGCCGGCTTCGCCGCCGGGCAGCGGCCCGGCCTGCGGCGCAACCACCTGGCGTCGCTGGTCGGCCACGGGACCCTGCGGGCCGGGGTGATGGGCTTCGCGGACCGCCCGCCGACCCCCGGGGAACTGGCCGCGATGTGCGAGCTGCTCGACCGCTCGCTCGGCCAGGGCGCCGCCGGGTTCTCCACCGGTCTGATCTACCCGCCCGGCTGCTACGCCGGCACCGAGGAGATCGTCGCCCTGGCGTCGGTCGCCGCGCGCCACGGCAAGCCGTACGTGACCCACCTGCGGGACGAGATGTCCCAGGTGGAGAAGGCGCTGGAGGAGGCCCTGGAGATCGCCGCGCGCTCCGGCGCCGCGTTGCAGGTCTCCCACCACAAGACCGCCGGCCGGCACGCCTGGGGCGCCACCGTCCGGACCCTGGCCCGGCTGGACCGGGCCCGCGCCGAGGGCGTGGACGTGCTCTGCGACGTCTACCCGTACACCGCGGGCAGCACCGTGCTGTCCGCGATGCTGCCGCCGTGGGCGAGCGAGGGCGGGCCCGCCGCCCTGCTGGCCCGGCTGGGCAGCCCCGAGGTGCGGGAGCGGATCCGGGCGGACCTCGTGCACGGGGTGGAGGGCTGGGAGAACACCGTCGGCAACGGAGGCTGGGACCTGATCTCGGTCGCCGCCGCCCCGGCCCGCCGCTCCGCCGAGGGTCGGCGGATCGCCGAGCTGGCGGCCGAGCGCGGCGCGGACCCGGTGGACCACGTCTGTGAACTGCTGCTGGAGGGGCGGGGCGAGGTGACCATCATCAGCCACTCGATGCGCGAGGACGACGTCCGCCGGGTGCTGGCCAGCCCGCTGTCGATGATCGGCTCGGACGGGGTGCCCAAGCCCGGCCGCCCGCACCCGCGGTGGGCGGGCAGCTTCGCCCGGGTGCTCGGCCACTACGGGCGGAGCCAGGGGCTGCTGCCGCTGGAGCTCGCGGTGCACAAGATGACCGGACTGCCCGCCGCGCGCTTCCGCCTGGACGGGCGCGGGGTGCTGCGGGACGGCGCGGTGGCGGACCTGGTGGTGCTGGACCCGGAGGCCGTGCTGGACCGGGCGACCTTCGAACGGCCGCTGCTGCCGCCGGAGGGCGTGGAGACGGTGGTGGTGGCCGGGCGGGTCGCGGTGCGCGAGGGGCGGCCGACCGGGGCCCGGGCGGGTGAGGTGCTCCGGGTCCGGTGACACGTCGTGGCCAGACGGGAGCCGCCCGGCCCGACCACCCGCTCCGCCGGCCCGCTCAGCCCGCCCAGCGCCGTTCCAGCAGCGAACCGGTCTCCGCCGCGGCGGCGTCGAGTTCGGTGAGGAAGGCGTGCAGCACCGGGTTGCGGTTGGTGGCCCGGGTGGCCACCCCGATCCGGCGGTGCAACCGGGGGTGGTCCAGTCGGCAGACGTGCACCCCGGCGTCGTCGGCCAGGCCGAGTGCGGGGATCAGCGCCACGCCCATCCCGGCCCGGGCGAGGTTGACGGTGACCTGGTAGTGGTCGCTGCGGCAGCGCACCCGGGGGCGGAACCCCTCGGCCGCGCAGGCGCGTTCGAGCACCGGCTCGCCGATGCCGCCGCCGTGGGTGCCGATCCAGCTCTCGTCCGCCAGCTCCGCCAGCCGCACCACCGGGCGCCGCCCCAGCCGGTGCCGGGGCGGCAGCACGACCAACTGCGGCTCGGCGAAGAACATCCGCACCCGCACCGTCGCCTCCCGGCACCAGGGGTCCAGCGGGTGCTCGAAGACCACGGCCGCGTCCAGCCGGCCCGCCTCCAGGTCGGGCACCAGCTCCTGCGGCTGGCCCGTCACCAACTCCAGCTCCACCCGCGGGTACCGGGCCGCGAAGCCGGACAGCGCCCGGGGCAGCAGGTCCAGCCCGGCCGAGACGAAGAAGCCGACCCGCAGCACCCCGGCCGTCGCCTCGGCGTGTGCCCGCAGGTCGTCCCGGGCGACGGCCATCAGGTCGGCGATCGCCTGGGCGTGCTCGGCCAGCCGGGCCCCCGCCGCCGTCAGCCGCAGCGACTGCGGCGCCCGCTCCACCAGCGCGACCCCCAGCTCCTGTTCCAGGCGCGCGAGTTGGTGCGAGACGGCGGACGGGCTGAGGTGCAGTGCCTGCGCCGCGGCCACGATGGTGCCGCGGCGGGCGATCTCCAGCAGGACGAGCAGGCGGGCGCTGTTCAGCATCGGCCCAGACTAGGACCCGCCTTCCGGACCCTCCCCGGAACCCCGGGGCTCAGGCGCCCCGCTGGGCGTTCGCCGGTTCCGGGGCCGGCCGCGTGGTGCTGCCGTCGCCCGCGACGTCGAGGCGCAGCAGGTCGTACTCGGTCTCCCGGCGCACCACCAGCCGGGCCCGGCCGTCGCGGACGAAGACCACGGCGGGCCGCGGCAGTTTGTTGTAGTTGGAGGCCATCGCGTAGCCGTAGGCGCCGGTGACCGGGGTGGCGAGCAGGTCGCCGACCCGCAGGTCGGCCGGCAGGGCCGCGTCGTCGATGATCACGTCGCCGCTCTCGCAGTGCTTGCCGACCAGCCGGGCCCGGTACGGGCGGTGCGCCTCGGGGCAGCGCGGCAGGAAGGCCTCGTAGCCGGCTCCGTACAGCGCGGGCCGCAGGTTGTCGCTCATGCCGCCGTCCACGCTGACGTACGTGCGCACGTCCGGGATCCGCTTGACGGTGCCGACCCGGTACAGGGTCAGCCCGGCCCGGGCGGCTATCGAGCGGCCCGGCTCCACGCCGACCTCGCCCGTCCAGCCCGCGCCGCGCACCGCCGCGCGCACCCGCGCCGCCCAGACGGCGAAGGGCGGGGCGCTCTGCCCGCCCACGTAGGCCACGCCGAGGCCGCCGCCGACGGTCAGTCCGGCGACCGCGCTGTCCACCGCGAAGCGGGCCACCGCGGCGGCCCCGTCGGCCAGTTCGGCCGGGTCGAGGACCTGGGAGCCGACGTGGGCGTGCACGCCCTCCAGCCGGACGGCCGTGGAGGCCGCGGCCCGGCGCACGGCGGCCGCGGCGGCGCCGTCGGCGAGGCCGAAGCCGAACTTGGAGTCGTGGCCGCCGGTGCGGATCGCCTCGTGGGCGCCGGCCGCGACGCCGGGCGCCACCCGCAGCCGGATCCGGGCGGGCGGCAGGCCCTCCACGTGGTGCAGCCGCTCGATCCGCTCCAGTTCGTCGAAGCTGTCCACCACGATGTGGTGCAGTCCGGCGGTCATCGCGGTGCGCAGCTCGCCGTCGTCCTTGTTGTTGCCGTGCAGGACGATGCGGTCCGGCTCCACCCCGGCGTACAGGGCGGTGCGCAGTTCGCCGCCAGAGGCGACGTCCAGCAGCAGGCCCTCGTCGGCGACCAGCCGGGCCATGGCCGTGCAGAGGAAGGCCTTGGAGGCGTAGGCCACGTTGCCCGGGCCGAAGGCGGCCACCGCCTCCCGGCAGCGGCTGCGCAGGTGCTCCTCGTCGTAGACGAAGAGCGGGGTGCCGTGCTGGCGGGCGATCTGCTCCAGCAGGACGCCTCCGACGGCCAGGCCCTCGGGCCGGACCTCGGCGGTGAGCGGCAGCAGGCCCGGCTCGACGGGGGAGTCGGCGGACGGCGGGGCGGGCGGCGCAGCGGACACGGTTCTTCCTCCCGGCAGGCTGATTCGCTGCTCATCCTCGGGCCTGGGGGAGGGGGCGAGAAAGCGCATTCTTCGGGCCCTGAGCCGTACCTTCCTCGATGCTCGCGGGGTGTCGGCGGGCCGTCAGACCTTGGCGTCGTTCTTGTGGCGGGCGGTGGCCGGGAGGCCGTTGGCGAGGTCCTCGGTGAGGAGGCGCCAGGCGATGGCGTCGGCGGCGGTGCGGAGTTGGGGGCTGCGGGGGCGGCCGGCGTCGGCGTCGAGGCGGGCGTTGAGCCAGCCGGACCACGCGCGGGCGAGGGAGCGGACCTCCTGGGTGCCGGCCTCGGTGTGGGTGAGGCGGTCGCCGTCGCGGGTGAGGTAGCCCTCGGTGGCCATCCGGTCGAAGACCGGTTCGAGGACCTCGGGCGGCAGCTTCTTGCGGGTGGCGATGAGGTCGAGGGAGGCGTGGCCGAGGGCCTTGGTGTGGCCGGCCACCTCCATCAGGGCCCAGGCGCCGGCGAGGTCGACGCGGGTGTCGGCGTCGCCGACGATGGTCCGTACGGTGTCCAGGTCGATGTCGCGCACGATCTTGCTGACGGCGTACTCCAGGTGCGGGTCGGAGTCGCTGGTGGTGGGTTGGGCGAAGCCCTCGCCCATGTCGGTGGAGCCGGCCCGGGTGGTGTCGCGCAGCTGCACCTGCTTGAGGAACAGCGCGACCACGAAGCCGACCACGGCCACCGGGATGGTCCACAGGTACACGGTGTGCAGGGCGTCCGAGTACGACTGGATGATCGGCGCGGCCTGGTCGGCGGGCAGCTTGTGCAGGCCCTGCGGGCTCTCCCCGGCGTGCACCAGGACGGCCGGGTCGGCGCCGGTGAGCCGGGCGGAGGCGGCGACGCCCTTGGCGAGTTCGGTCTTGAGGCCGTTGGCGTAGATGGTGCCGAACACGGCGGTGCCGAAGGAGCTGCCGATGGTGCGGAAGAAGGTCACCCCGGAGGTGGCGGTGCCGAGGTCGGCGTAGTCGACGGTGTTCTGCACGGCGATGGTCAGCACCTGCATGCTCAGGCCGATGCCGACGCCGAGCACGAACATGTAGAGGGAGGCCAGCGCGGTGCCGGTGCCGGGTTCGAGCCGGGACAGCAGGTAGAGGCCGACAGCCATCACCAGGGTGCCGGCGATCGGGAACAGCCGGTACTTGCCGGTCTTGCTGACCACGTTGCCGCTGGCGATCGAGGCGATCAGCAGGCCGATCACCATCGGCAGCATCCGCACGCCGGAGACGGTCGCCGAGTCGCCGTCCACGTACTGGAGGAAGGTCGGCAGGAAGGTCAGCGCGCCGAGCATCGCGAAGCCGACGATGAAGCTGAGCACCGAGCAGACCGCGAACACCGGGTTGCGGAACAGCCGCATCGGCAGCATCGGTTCGGCGGCCCGGGTCTCCGTCCAGCAGAACAGTCCGAGCGCGACCGCGCCGCCGACGAACAGGGCGATGATCACCCCGGAGCCCCAGGCGTACTGGTTGCCGCCCCAACTGGTCGCCAGGATCAGGGCGCTGGCGCCGACCGAGACCAGGGCGATGCCCAGGTAGTCGATCACCGGCCGCACCGCCGAGCGCACCGAGGGGATGGTCCGGGCGGCCGCGATCACCACGACGACGGCGATCGGCACGTTCACGTAGAACGCCCAGCGCCAGGACAGGTGGTCGGTGAACAGCCCGCCCAGCAGCGGCCCGATGACGGTGGCCAGGCCGAACACCGCGCCGATCGCGCCCTGGTACTTGCCGCGCTCGCGCAGCGGGATGACGTCCGCGATCAGCGCCATCGCGGTGACCATCAGCCCGCCCGCGCCGATGCCCTGGACGGCCCGCCAGGCGATCAGCAGGGTCATGTTGGTGGACAGGCCGCACAGGAACGAGCCGCCGACGAAGACGATCGCCGAGACCTGGAAGATCAGCTTGCGCCCGTACAGGTCGCCGAACTTGCCCGCCAGCACGGTGGCCACCGTCTCGGCCAGCAGGTAGGAGGTGACCACCCAGGACATGTGGGCGGCGCCGCCGAGGTCCGAGACGATGGTGGGCAGCGCGGTGCCGACGATGGTCTGGTCGAGGGCGGCCAGCAGCATGCCGAGCACGATGGTGGCGAAGACGACGTTCCGCTGCCGTACGTCGAGCACCGGCGGGGCGGAGGGCTGGGTCTCGGTGGCGACAGTCATGCCGCCAGCCTCGGGCGGCTCGGGGCCGGTCGCGATCCGGTTCGTCCGTTCGGGTGAGCACCCCGCGCACCCGGGGCCGGACGGGGTTCGGGTGGCGACGGGGTTCGGCCCAGGTGAGGATGAGCCGGAGCAGAGCCGGCACCAGTCCGCGGACACCGGGAGGAGGCTCCCCATGACCGCCCCACCCTCCCGCGACGCGGAGCCCCCGCGCCCGCAGCCGCCCGGCGCCTCCGCCGTCGGCGGGCGGGCGGAGGCGCGGCGCTGGCGGGCGCTGACGGTCTGCCTGGTCGCCGGGTTCATGACCCTGCTGGACGTCAGCATCGTTAACGTCGCCCTGCCCACCGTCCGGGCCGGACTGCACATGTCCGACAGCGGCCTGCAGTGGGTGCTCAGCGGCTACGCGCTGGCCTTCGGCCTGGTGCTCGTCCCCGCCGGGCGGCTCGGCGACGCCCGCAGCCGGCGGGCCGTCTTCCTCACCGGGCTCGCCCTGTTCACCGCGGCCAGCGCGCTGGCCGGTGCGGCCCAGGACCAGGAGTGGCTGGTGCTGGCCCGGCTGTTCCAGGGCGCGGCCGGCGGGGTGCTGGTGCCGCAGGTGTCCGGCTTCATCCAGACCCTGTTCCAGGGCGCCGAACGCGGCCGGGCCTTCGGCGCGCTGGGCGCGACCATCGGGCTGTCCACCGCCGTCGGACCGCTGCTGGGCGGGCTGTTGATCCACGCGTTCGGCCCGCAGGACGGCTGGCGCTGGGTGTTCCTGGTCAACCTGCCGATCGGGCTGGTCGCCCTGCCGGTCGCCTACCGGCTGCTGCCGCCGCCCCGCCCGGCCGGCGAGCGGGCCGGGCAGCGGGACTTCGACCCGGTCGGGGTGCTGCTGCTCGGCGCGGGGACGGTCGCCCTGCTGCTGCCGTTCGTCCAGGAGCAGCAGTGGCACAGCCCGGCCCGCTGGCTGCTGCTGCCGCTGGCGGCGGTGCTGCTGACGGCCTTCGTCGGCTGGGAGCGCCACTACGCGCGGGAGCGGCCGGCCGGGCGGCGGCGCGAACCGCTGGTCAGCATGGCGCTGTTCGCGGTGCGGCCGTACGCGGCGGGGGTGCTGCTGTCGCTGGTGTACTTCGCCGGGTTCACCGCGATCTTCTTCATCTTCACGCTCTACCTCCAGGCCGGGCACCACTACTCGGCTCTGACGGCCGGTCTGGCGATCACCCCCTTCGCGGTCGGTTCGGGCGTGGCGGCCGCGGTGGGCGGGCGGCTGGTGAGCCGGTACGGACGCCGGCTGGTGGTGGCGGGGCTGCTGCTGGTGCTGGGCGGCCTGCTGGCCTCGGCGTTGGCGGTGCAGCTGTGGGACGGGCCGCTGGTGGGCTGGACGACGCTCGGCCCGCTGCTGGTGGCCGGTGCGGGGAGCGGTCTGGTGATCGCCCCGAACCAGACCCTCACCCTCCAGCACGTCCCGCTGACCCGCGCGGGCAGCGCCGGCGGTGTGCTGCAGACCGCCCAGCGGGTCGGCTCGGCGGTCGGCATCGCGGTCGTCGGCTCGGTCTTCTTCGCCCACGCCGGGGGGCGCCGCCCGGACTGGGCGCTGGCCTTCCAACTGGGCGTCACGGTCGCGGCCGGGCTGGTCCTGGCGGCGCTGCTGGTCGCCCTCGCCGAGGAGTGGGCGGGCCGGCGGGAGGCCGCCGGCCCCGTCAGTGGTGACGGCCCCGTCAGTGGTCGCGGCCCCGTCAGTGGTCGCGGCGCCGGATCGCCACCGCCGCGATGAGGACCGAGGCGAGCGCCCACACCGCGTAGCTGGTCCAGGAGCCGGCCACGGTGGCCGGGTAGTCGCTGGGGCGCATCCCGACCAGGGTGGTGCGGGCCAGGCGCTGCCAGGCCGGGAAGGGCAGGGCGTGCAGGAGATCGGCGGACCAGCGGTAGCGCTCGGTGACGAAGGAGGGCAGGAGGAACAGCACCGCGATGGTGCCGACCACCGCGCCCGCGCTGTGCCGGATCAGGGTGCCGAGGCAGAGCCCGACCAGCGCGCAGACCGGGGCGAACAGCGCGGCCGCGGCCACGTACCGGAAGGCGGTCGGGTCGGTGATCGACTGGCCGATGCCGCGGTCGGCCAGGACGGCCTGGGTGATGCCGAAGGAGACGCCCGCGGCGACGGTGCCGAAGCCGGTCATCACGCCCGCCAGCACGCCCGCCTTGGCCAGCAGCACCGCCCGGCGGTCGGGCACGGCGGCCAGGGTGGTGCGGATCAGCCCGGTCGCGTACTCACCGGCGATGACGATCGCGCCGAGGCCGCCCGCGACCAGCATCATGATGTCGGCGGAGCCGATGTGGAAGGAGTCGTTGAGCGCGGTCTGCGCCATCACCGCCGGATCGCCGTCGCCGGGCGTGTAGGTGTCGTGGGTGTACTGGGCCGCCTTGTAGTTGGCGGCGATGATGACGAGCGTGCTGATGCCGAGCACCCAGGGGATGGAGCGCAGCGACCAGAACTTGAGCCACTCGGCGGCGAGCAGGTCGCCGAAGCGGGCGCGGCGTACGGGGGTCGAGGAGCGTACGGGGGTGGAGGAGCGTACGGGGGTCGAGGTGTGCGGGGCGGTGTTCAACGGGGCTCTCCGGCGAGGTACTCGATGCTGTCGGCGGTCAGTTCCATGAAGGCCTCCTCCAGGGAGGCGCCGCGTTCGGTCAGGCCGTACAGCAGCAGGCTCTGCTCCAGGGCGAGTTCACCGATCCGTTCGACGCCCAGCCCGGTCACGTCGAGGCTGCCGTCCGGCTCGGGGCGGACGGTGGCCCCGGCGGCCCGCAGCACGGCCGTCAGCCGCTCGGGTTCGGCGGCGCGGACACGGACGGCGGCGCGGCCGGCCCGGGCGGCGAACTCGCCGAGGCTCTCGTCGGCGATCAGCCGGCCGCGGCCGATCACCACCAGCCGGTCGGCGGTGTGCTCCATCTCGGCCATCATGTGGCTGGAGACGAAGACGGTGCGGCCCTCGTCGGCGAGGCGGCGGAACAGGCCGCGCACCCAGAGCACGCCCTCGGGGTCGAGGCCGTTCAGCGGCTCGTCGAAGAGCAGTACGGGCGGGTCGCCGAGCAGTGCGCCGGCGATGCCCAGGCGCTGCTTCATGCCCAGCGAGTAGCCGCCGATCCGGCGCCCGGCGGCGTCGGCGAGGCCGACCTCGGCGAGCACCTCGTCCACCCGGCGGCGCGGGATCGCGTTGCTGCGGGCGAGGGCCCGCAGGTGGGCGCCGCCGGTGCGGCCGCCGTGCACGTCGCCGGCGTCGAGCAGGGCACCGACCTCGCGCAGGCCGCGCGGCAGGCCGCGGAAGTCCCGGCCACCCACGGTGGCGGTGCCGGAGGTGGGGGCGTTCAGGCCCAGCACCATCCGCAGGGTGGTGGACTTGCCGGCGCCGTTGGGGCCGAGGAAGCCGGTGACGTGGCCGGGGCACACGGTGAAGGTCAGCTGGTCGACGGCCGTGCGGCGGCCGTAGCGCTTGGTCAGTTCGGTGACTTCGATCATGGCCACCACGATGCCGGGGGAGCCCCCGCTGCCGCATCGGACCGGCGTCGACACCGCAGGTCGGCCCCGGTCGTACAACCAGGGTTGGATGACGGCGCCCGCACCCGTCGTTACGATCTTGGACCATGCCCACCACACCGACGCCCCCGCTGCTGCGGCGCGTCCCGCCCGAGGCCTGGGTCGCCCTCGCCTGGTGCGTGGCCGCCGCCTACCCCGCCGTGCTGCTCGGCGGCACCGCCCGGCTGCATCGGGGCGCCGCCCTGCACGGCGGCCTGGCCTTCACCCTGGGCGACACGGCGGTGGCCTTCCTCGGCGCGGCGCTGGTGCGCCGGCTGCCGGTGCTCTCGGTCGCCCTGCTGCTGTTCGCCACCTGGATGGAGACCGACGGCTTCTCGGCCCAGGTCCAGGTCTCCCCGGCCGCACTGCTGGCGGTGTACGTCGCGCTGTTCCTGATCACCGCCCGCTGCCCGCGCCGCAGTTCGCGGGCCGCCTTCGCACTGGCGGCGGTCTTCCTGGTGCTGCACATGGGCCTGGTCCACGGCAACACCGTCGGCATCTTCACCGGCACCCACATCGGCGAGGCGGACGGCGCCGCGCTGCTCGCCCTGGTCGCCTGGCTGGCCGGGCGCTCGGTGCGGCAGAACCGGGAGCACGCCGAGACCCTGAGCAGCCGGGTGGCCGCCGAGGCGGTGACCGCCGAACGGCTGCGGATCGCCCGGGAGATGCACGACACCGTCGCGCACAGCATGGGCATCGTGGCCCTCCAGGCCGGTGCGGCCCGCCGGGTGATCGACCGCCGGCCGGAGCGGGCCAAGCAGGCACTGGGCGAGATCGAGGCGGCCGGCCGGGAGACCCTGGCCGCGCTGCGCCGGATGCTGGTCGCGCTGCGCCAGGCCGACGGCGAGGTGTCCGACACCGTCCCGGCGGGCCTGGCCGACCTCGACCGGCTCGCCGCGGCCACCACCGCGGCCGGGGTGCGGGTGGAGGTGCGGCGCACGGGCGAACCGGGGCCGCTGCCACCGGAGATCGACCTCTCGGCGTTCCGGATCATCCAGGAGTCGGTGACCAACGTGGTGCGGCACGCGCGGGCCGCCGAGTGCCTGGTGACCGTCGACCGCAGCCGGGCGCAGGAGCTCCGGGTGGAGGTCACCGACCGGGGCCGGGGCCGGGGCCACGGCGACGCGCCCGGCAGCGGCTTCGGCCTGGCCGGGCTGCGCGAGCGGGTCGCCCTGCTGCACGGCGAGTTCGAGGCCGGGCCGCGCCCGGACGGCGGCTTCCGGGTCGCCGCCCGGCTGCCGGTCCCGCTCCCCGAGGGGGTGACCGCGTGATCCGGGTGGTGCTGGCCGACGACCAGCCGCTGGTGCGGGCCGCGTTGGAGATGGTGATCACCGAGACGACGGACGTCGAGGTGGTCGGCGAGGCGGGCGACGGCGCCGAGGCCGTCCGGCTCGCCGCCGAACTGCGGCCGGACGTCGTGGTGATGGACATCCGCATGCCGGGCACCGACGGCATCGAGGCGACCCGGCGGGTGACCGCGGCGGGCGGGCCGACGAAGGTGGTGGTGCTCACCACCTTCGACGAGGACGAGCACGTGTACGCGGCGCTGCGCGCCGGGGCCTCCGGCTTCCTGGTCAAGGACATGGCGCTGGACGACATCCTCGCCGCGGTGCGGGTGGTGGCCGCGGGGGAGGCGCTGATCGCCCCGAGCGTCACCCGGCGGCTGATCGGGGCGTTCGCGGCCCAGCAGCCGAAGCCCGCACCGGCCGCCGCCGCGCGGCGGCTGGAGGCGATCACCGAGCGGGAGCGGGAGATCCTCACCCTGGTCGGCCGGGGCCTGTCCAACACCGAGATCGCCGCCGAACTGGTGCTCAGCATCGCCACGGTGAAGACCTACATGACCCGGCTGCTCGCCAAGCTGGACGCCCGCGACCGGGTCCACCTGGTCATCCTGGCCTACGAGGCGGGCCTGGTCGCCGTCCCCGGCTGACCGGGCCCGCCCTTCCGGGGCTCAGTCCTTGACCGCCACGCCCGCGTACATCGCGATGTCCCGGTCGCGGACCGCCGGGGTGTGCGGGTCCGGCCGCCAGTGGTGGACCAGGGTGACGCCCGGGTCGAGCAGCCGGTAGCCGTCGAAGAAGGCCTCGGTCTCGGCCTTGTCGCGGATCTGCAGCGGGATGCCCCGGGCGTTGTACTCCCGGCCGACCCCGCCCACCCCGACCGGGTCGGTGTCGCCGGTGAACACGGTGAGGGCGAGGAAGCTGCCGGGCGCCAGCGCGTCCATGAACCGGCGGACGATGCCCTGCGGGTCGTCCTCGTCCAGCACGAAGTGGACGATGGCGATCAGCGAGAGCGCCACCGGCTGCGAGAGGTCGAGCACCTCGCGCAGCCGGGGGTCCTCGATGATCGACTCCGGGTTCCGGAAGTCGGCGTCCACGTAACAGGTGCGCCCCTGGGGCGTGCTGTCCATCAGGGCGCGCGCGTGGGTCAGCACGATCGGGTCGTTGTCGACGTAGCCGACCCGGGCCTCGGGGGCGATCGCCTGGGCGATCTCGTGCACGTTGGGCGAGGTGGGGATGCCGGTGCCGATGTCCAGGAACTGCCGCACCCCGTACTGCTCGGTGAGGTGGCGCACCGAGCGCTGCATGAAGGCGCGGGTGGTCCGCATGGACGTCGGCAGCGCCGGCCAGGCCTGGACGGAGGCGTGCGCGGCGGCCCGGTCCGCCTCGAAGTTGGTCTTCCCGCCGATGAGGTAGTCGTAGACCCGCGCGGAGTGCGGCACGTCCATCCGCAGGTCGATCGAGGGGTAGTGCTCGTCCGTCACGCTCTCGCTCCCCGTTGCTTCGGGCATCCGTCACCGGGCGCCAGGGCGGCCGGTCTTGGTGCGCATGGTAACGGTTCGCCGGTGTGACGGTATGACGAGGGCTCAGGTGAGGGGCGCCTCCGGACTGCGCACCTCCAGCCCCACCGCCTGCCGGGGCAGCGCCCCCGCCCGGCCGCCCCGCCCGGCCGCCAGCTCCACCGCCGCACCGATCCAGGCCGCACCGAACGCCCAGGTCGCCACCCACTCGCACAGGTAGACCGGCCGCACCGCCCAGTCGGCCCCGAACCCGGACAGCCCCGTCACCACCGCCGCCAGCAGGGCGACCAGGATCAGCACTCCCGCCGCCAGGTACGCCGTCGCCACCCGGGCGGGCTGCGCCGAGCGCGGATTGCGGAAGGAGTACAGGCAGAACAGCGCCAGCATCACGAACAGCAGCCCGGCGAAGGCCAGATGGAACACCCCGACCGTGCGCTGCAACCCGGTCGGGTCCGACGGCGCGGTCGGACACAGCGCGACCCCGAGCGCGAACACCCCGGCGGCCGTGCTCCACCGGTCGTCCCGCCGGTCCAGCCGGTAGCAGATCAGGAACACCCCGAGCGCGCAGAGGGCGCCCACGAAGACGTTCCGGGTGCCGCCGTAGTAGGCGGCGCTCATCGACGCGGGCCAGAAGCCGTCCGTGGCCCGCCCGGTGAGCTCGTCCGCCAGCCAGTTGCCCAGGGGCAGGGCCGGTGGCAGCAGCACGCCGATCGCGCCGACGCCGAAGCGCAGGAAGGTGATGGTCCGTTCGTCCTGGACGCTCTGTGGTCGGGATTCGGGGGATTCGATGCTGTTCGCGGCACTCCGGTCGTCGGTCACGGATGCCTCCTCGCTGGTGAGCGCGATGGTTGGCCGTCAACTGGTGTACCCGCAACCGGAGATCGACCACCACCGAATCGGGTGGTTTGGCGGGTCTCCACCACGTTCTCCACCACGCGGCGTCGGTCCACCACGAGGCCTCGGCCTACAACGCCGCCTCGGCGCCGGGTTCGAGGCGGAACTCGGCGTCGTCCGCGTCGTAGTCGTAGAGCTCGCCGTAGCGGCCCCAGTCGATGGCGGTCTCCAACTGGCGCCGGGCGTCCGCGGTGTCGTAGCCGGACCGCAGCAGGTCGAGGAAGAGGTCCTCGCGGAGCTTGTGGTCCCTGGTGGCGGCCAGGGACTGGACGACGGCCCGCACCAGCGGGGCCCGGCGGGCGGCCTGGCGGGCGAACAGCTGCTTCCTGGTGAGGATGTCGGCGGCGGCGAACTCGCGGCCGGCGGCCGTGATGGCGAAGCGGCCGTCGGTGGTGCGGGCGAGGTCGAGCAGGACGGCGGCGTCGACCAGCGGGAGCAGGTCGTCGACCTCGAAGTTGAGCTCGTCGGCGATCTCGGCCAGGCCCTCCTCGCCGCCGGTGGCCAGCAGGATCTCCAACAGGCCGGCCAGCCCGCCGACGGTGGCGGGCGGCAGCGGGGTGGTGATCGGGGTGACGGCCTGCGGGGCGGCGGGTTCGGTGGCGGGCTGCTCCTCGCGGCCGGTGAGGATGCCGTAGACGGTGTCGACCAGGGCCTCGAACTGGGGGGTGCGGCGGTCGCGCGGGCGGGGCAGGTCGACGGTCAGTTCGGAGCGGATCCGGCCGGGGTTGGAGGACAGCACGAGGATCCGGTCGGCCAGCAGCACCGCTTCCTCGATGTTGTGGGTGACGATCAGGATGGACTTGACCGGGGCCCCGCGGCCCTCCCACAGGCCGACCAGTTCGTTGCGCAGGTTCTCGGCGGTCAGCACGTCGAGGGCGGAGAACGGCTCGTCCATGAACAGCGCGTCCGGTTCGACCACCAGCGCCCGGGCGAAGCCGACCCGCTGGCGCATCCCGCCGGACAGCTCCTTGGGGTAGGCGCCCTCGAAGCCGTCCAGGCCGATCAGGTCGATCGCCCGCAGTGCCCGCTCGCGCCGCTCCTCCTTGCCCACCCCGCGCGCCTGGAGGCTGAGTTCGACGTTCTGCTGGACGGTCAGCCAGGGCAGCAGGGCGAAGGACTGGAACACCATCGCCACCCCCGGGCTGGCGGCCCGCAGCGGGGTGCCCCGGTAGGTGACCGTCCCGGAGGAGGGCGGGATCAGCCCGGCCAGGCAGCGCAGCAGGGTGGACTTGCCGGAGCCGGACTTGCCGAGCAGGGCGACGATCTCGCCCTCGGCCAGGTGCAGGCCGATGTCGTCCAGCACCGGCAGGGCCCGTCCGTCCGGGGTGGTGAAGGTCTTGGTGACGGCGGAGGCCTCGACGATCGTGGTGCGGGCGGGGGCGGGGGTCATCGCGTGGGGTCTCCTCAGAGGGCGTAGCGGGTCTCGGAGAGCCGGTAGAGCCGGCGCCACAGCAGCCGGTTGAGCGCGACGACGTAGCAGCTCATCACGCTCACCCCGACCAGGATCCTGGGGAAGTCGCCGGTGCCGGTGGCGTCGGCGATGTACGAGCCGAGCCCGGTGGCGGTCAGGTGGTGCGCGCCGTAGTCGACCACCTCGGCGACGATCGAGGCGTTCCAGGCGCCGCCGGCCGCGGTGATGCCACCGGTGACGTAGTACGGGAAGACCGCCGGCAGGACGAAGGCCCGCCAGCGCAGCCCGCCCCGGACCTGGAAGCCGGTCATCGCCTCGCGCAGGTCGCTGGGGATCGCGGAGGCCCCGGCGATCACGTTGAACAGGATGTACCACTGGGCGCCGAGCGCCATCAGCAGCACCGAGCCCAGGTTCAGCGAGATGCCGAGGGCGACGAACGCGACGGTGGCGAAGGGGAACAGGAAGTTCGCCGGGAAGCTGGCCAGCACCTGCACCACCGGCTGGGCGAAGCGGGTGACCTTCGGGTTCATGCCGATCCACACCCCGATCGGCACCCACACCGCGGTGGCCACCACGAGCAGCACCAGCACCCGCCCGAAGGTGGCCGCGCCGAGGGCGAAGGCGTGGCCGAACTCGCCGAGGCCGACGGTGCTGTGGACGTAGTCGAAGGCCCTCCAGGCGCCGAGGACCACCACGGCGGTGACCGCGCCGGCGAAGAACACGTCCCCGGTGCGCTCCCGGGTGGCGGGCCGGGCGAGCGGGTGCTCGGCGAGGCCGAAGACCCGGGTGGCCCGGTCCAGCGCGACCCCGACCGGCCGCAGCGGGCGGGCGGCCAGCTCCGGCAGGCTGGAGCGGCGCAGCAGGTCCAGGACGATGCTGCGCGGCCGGTCGGCGGCCTGCGACTCCTCCACCCGGAAGCGTTCGGACCAGGCCGTCATCGGCCGCCAGAACAGCACGTTGACGCCGATCACCATGACGACCATCACGCCGATCGCGATGCCGACCTGGCCCAGGTCGCCGTCGCCGATGGCGGTGGCCGCGTAGGAGCCGATGCCGGGCAGCGCGTAGCGGTGGTTGAGGACGCTGATCGACTCGGAGGCGGCCAGGAAGAACCAGGCCCCGCCGAAGCTCATCATCCCGTTCCAGACCAGCGGGATCATGCCGCTGGGCACGTCCAGGCGCCAGAACCGCTGCCACTTGGTCAGCCGCATCACCCGGGCCGCCTCGTCCAGTTCGCGCGGCTGGCTGACCAGCGAGTAGTGGAACGCGAAGGTCATGTTCCAGGCCATCGAGGTGAAGATGGCGAAGACCGACGCGCATTCGAGGCCGAGAGTGGAGCCGGGGAAGAGGTTGATGAAGGCGGTGACGGTGATCGACAGGAAGCCGAGGACCGGCACCGACTGGAGGATGTCGAGGACCGGCAGCAGCACCTTCTCGGCCCGCCGCATCCGGGCCGCGGCGGTCGCGTAGACGAAGGTGAACAGCACCGAGGCGATCAGGGCGACGAACATCCGCAGCAGCGAGCGCACCGCGTAGAAGGGCAGCCGGGAGGGGTCGGTGGAGACGGTGGCGGGGGCCTGTTCGGGCAGGAACGGGGCGTCGAGCGAGGGGGCGAGCCGCAGCAGCCCGTACAGCCCGGCCACCAGGGCGGCGGCGACCAGGACGTCCACCCAGCGCAGCCCGGGGCGGCGCCACACGCCGCGGGAGGGGAAACCGCCGTTGCCGCCGGCCACCCCTACCACCGTCCGTCCGCTCGCCGGCTCCTCGGCTCGTCCACCGCGCCGGGGTCGACCGCGCCGGTCCGACCGCGCACCAGCCTCGCGGCAGACGGACCGGCCCGCCACCGGAGCGCTGCTCAGGGGTGGCGGGCCGGGCGGGGCCGGGCGGGGCCGGGCGGGGCCGGGTGCGGGTCAGCCGGTCGGGGTGCCGGCCCGTTCGACGAGTGCGTTGAGCAGGGCCGCGCCGCGCTCGGCGTCGTCGACGCTGAGCACGAAGTCCGTCCCGCGCCTGGTGCGGACCACCAGGCACTCGCCGGAGCGCAGGAAGACGCTGGTGCCCCCGCGGAAGACCCGGAAGCCCCAGCCGCCGGCCTGACGGGCGTTGAGCCGGCCGACCCGGGCGGAGGCGATCTCCTCCGGGGCGAGGTGCCGGGCGGGCAGGCCGAACGGGCCGAAGCCGACGTGCAGGCCGTCGTCGCCCACCCGGACCCGGACGGATGAGCAGAGCAGCAGGGCGAGGGCGCCGAGGCCGAAGAGGACCACCGACGCCCAGTCCACGGACTCGGTGCGCCCGGCCGCGGCGAGCAGCAGGCCCGCCGCCGTGATCAGGCCCATCAGGGCGGCGACCACCTGCATCCAGTGGTTGGAGGCCCGGGACAGCCAGACCAGCCGCTCACCGGCCCTCAGTTCCAGCACCGGCCCGCCGGGCCGGGCGGGCCCGTCGGCGGCCGACCGGGTCGCCAGCCAGGCCAGCACGCCCGCCAGGCCCGCCGCGAGAGCGATCAGCAGCACCTCGATGCCCATCGGCGCGGCGTCCTGCCAGCGGGCCCGGTCCAGGTTGGCGCGCACGATGGAGGCCTGCGCCCCGCTCAGCAGCACCCCGGTGGCGGCCAGCACCGGCCCGGCGGCGCCGCGGGCGGGGCCGGGCCGGAACCGCAGCGTGGTGGCCAGACCGGCCGCGAGCAGCAGCCAGACGCCGGCCGGGAACAGCGCCGCGGCGGTCAGCGGCATCGAGCCGTCCGGCCGGCTGCCGCTCCAGTGCGTGGCCACCTGCTCCGGCAGCCGGTCCCGGGCGGTCAGCGGCAGTGCGACCAGCAGAGCCGTCACGCCGAGGATCCAGACCCCGGCCCCCCACAGCGCCGTCCGGCGCACCGGCCGGTCCGGGGCGGGTTCCCCGGCGGCTGCTTCGTCCTTCACGACATCCCCCTGATCAGATCCACGAGATCGTTCCTGCTGTAGCCGGCCTCGGCCGCGTCCGCGACCAACTGCCGTACCCGCTCGACCAGTTCGCTACGGGTGTCGGCATCGGTGGCGACCGTGATGCCACGGCCCCGGCGGAACTCCAGCACCCCCTCGTCGCGCAGGGCGCGCAGCCCGCGCAGCACGGTGTTGGTGTTCACACCGAGGGCCCGGGACAGCTCCCGGGCGGGCGGCAGCTTGTCGCCGGGGGCGCACTCGCCCTCCGCGACGGCCCGTCTGATCGCGCCCGCCACCTGCTCGTGCAAGGGGCGGGCGTCGCCAAGGTCCAGCTTCAGCAACATGGTGCTAGTGACGATAACACCATTCGGCCGTGGTGCTATCGGCCGCGCGGGGACGGACGGTTCAGCGGGGACGGACGGTTCAGGGGATGTAGAGGCTCTGCGCGCCGGTGACCCGGGTGTCGTCGCCGGCCGCGACGGTGTCGAGGACCTCCCCGCCGCAGTCCGCGCCGGAGTGGATCTCCACCGCCCGGTCGGTGAGGTTGTCGATGATGCTGCCGCCCTCGTCCAGGGCGTAGCAGCCGGAGGGGTCGGTCTGGGTGGTGCCGTTGATGGCGAGGTCCCCGGTGGCGGCGGCGGCCGGAACGGCGGTCAGGGCCAGGGCGGCGGCGGTCATCAGCGGGACGCCGAGGACGGCGCGAAGAGTGATGGTCATGTCGGATGCATAACCGTTCGAGGCGCGCGCCTCGCCGGGAAGGACCGGGTTGCCCCCGGAGGGCGCACCGGAGGGCGGGGAGCGCCGATCCGTGTGGCGGGGAGCGCCGATCCGTGTATGGAGTGCGTACGGAACGCCGTCCGGGGCGTCAAAGAGGCGTCAACGAGCGCCGGGCGGGCGGCCGGGAGGCGATTGGGTGGGGAGCGACGGAGGACCGAACCACACGAGGACGGATCATGCACGGCGACGGACGGCACCAGGACGGCACGGCACCCAGGGTGGTGGTCGGGGTCAGCGGGTCGCTGGGCAGTCTGGCCGCGCTGCACCGCGGCCTGGCCGAGGCCCGCGACCGCGGCGCGGTGCTGTGGCCGGTGCTCGCCTGGGAGCCGCCGGGCGGCGAACACGGCTACCGCCGCTCGCCCTGCCCGCAGCTGCTCGCCGTCGTACGGGAGGCCGCCGAGCGGCGCCTGGACGAAGCCCTGGAGGCGGCCTTCGGCGCGGACGGCCCCGACGTGCCGATGCAGCCCGTGGTGATCCGCGGCGAGAGCGGCCCCGCCCTGGTGCACGTCGCCGACCGGCCGGACGACCTGCTGGTGCTCGGCCGCAGCGGCGGCCCGCTGCGCCGCCGGCTGCGGCGATCGGTGTCCGCGTACTGCGCCCGCCGGGCCGGCTGCCCCGTCCTCGTCGTCCCGGTGCCCGCACTGCTGCACGACCTGGAGGCGCTCCACCGCCGCACCCGCTGGCACCTGCCGGTCGCCCCGGCGCCCGAACCGCTCGCGGCGAAGGGCCGGTGACGGGTGCGGATGTACTCGGCGCGCCCCGGCGGCAGCCGCTACCGGCCGGTGCTGGACCGGCTCCCGCCCGGCACCTCCGGCACCACCGCCCTGCTCGGCGGCGGACTGCTCGCGCTCGCCCTCGGCCGGGCCGGCGCCCTGCACTCCGGAACGCCCGCGCTCGCCGCCTACCTGGCGCTGTGCGTCCTGGTCGGACACTTCTCCCGCCCGTGGGCCGCGCCGCTGGTCGGCCTGGCCGCCTGGCTGTGCTGCAACGCCTTCGCCGAGCACCGGCACGCCGAGCTCGGCTGGTCCGGCACCTGGCCCGAGACCTGGCACTACGCGGCGTTCACCGCCGCGGCCCTGCTGCTCCCGCTCCCCGCGGCGCTGCCCCGCCGCAGGGTCCGGGTGGCGCTGCTGCGCCCGGACCGTACGGTCTGAGGCGCCCCGTGGACGGCCCGCCCCCTCCCCGGGGCCGGGCTGCCGCCGAACCCCCGGGCCCCGGCCGGTACTCCGGAGCCCGCGGCGACCGGTGGAGGACAGGTGAAAGACGGGGCGCCCCGGTGCCCCGCGGTGGAGTGGCCGACGTTCGGACCGCGGGCCCGCCGCCCGCAGCGGCCACTCCACCGCCCCTCCCGCGCGCCCCTCCCGCGCGTCGCTCCCGCACCGTCACGTGCCCTGCGCCGTGGCCGAGTTGGCGCCCCCACCCTGGTGGCCGAGGACAAGGACGCGGAGGATGTCCGTATGCGGATGACGAACGCGGACCGGCCGAGGAGCGTGACGGGCGAGGACGTCGGGGCGACGGCCCGGCTGCTGGCCCGGGCCTTCGGCGACGACCCGATGATGAGCTGGTTCTTCCCCGAGGAGGCCACCCGCCCGGCCGCACTGGTCGGCTACTTCACCACGCTGCTCACCCGGCAGTACCTGCCGTACGGGGTGTGCGAGCGCACCGGGCAGGCGGCCGCGTTCTGGGTCGCGCCGGAGGCGCAGGAGAAGGCCGTGCCGGACGAGGGGACGGTCCGCGCGCTGGCCGCCCTGCTCGGCGACCGGGCCGACTGGTTCCGGCACTGCGTCGAGGCGGCCGCCGCGAACGCGCCCCAGGAGGCCCACTGGTACCTGGCGGTGCTCGGCACGGACCCCGCCGCCCAGGGCCGGGGCCAGGGCGCCGAACTGCTCCGCGCCGGTCTGGCCCGGGCGGACGCGGCAGGGCTGCCGGTCCACCTGGAGTCCTCGAAGCGGGAGAACCTCGCCGTCTACCGGCACTTCGGCTTCGACGTGCTGGAGGAGGTCCGGCTGCCGGCCGACGGCCCGCCCCTGTGGACGATGCGCCGCGCGCCGCGCGCATAGGGCGTGTTTCGGATCATGCCGACCGCGCGCCGGTCGCCTCGCCCGCAGCCGAACTGCTGGCCGGCCCGCTCGACCGGTACCCGTTGACGACAGGCAAGGTGAGGTGCGATCAGCTGTCGGCCCAGTCGGCCCAGTCCTGGGTGTTGGCACTGCCGGCCGGGTTGACGGTCACGGCGGTACCGGCGGCGGTGCCGGAGGTGTCGAGGACGAAGCCGGTGGCGAGGTTGGTGAACGTGTAGGTGCCGCTGCTGTTCGGGGTGACGTGCCACTTCTGGTACTGGCTGGCCGGGCTCCAGAACTGCAGGGTGGCCGGGCCGCCGGCGCTGGTGGGGGCGGTCAGGGTGAGCGGGGTCGAGCAACTGTCGTAGACCCTGACGGTGTGGTCCGCGTTGAGCTCCACCTTCCAGGTGTCCGGGGAGTGGGTGGCGGAGGGCGCGCCCAGGTCGACGACCGGGTCGCCGGTGACGGCGCAGTCGCGGTCCATGGCCATCCCGTTGCCGTTGGTCAGCATGTGGTACCGGCCGTCGTTCACCGGACTGGAGAGGTAGTTGATGGTGTGGGCGGCCAGATAGGTCAGCACCGTCTCGGTTTCGGGCAGGCCGATTCCCAGCCTGTTGTTGAAGTACGCGGCGAAGTCGACGGGGCTGTGCGTGACCAGCACGTCGATGCTCTTGTTCCAGCCGCCGTCCGTGTGGTTCCACAGGTCCAGCAGCGAGCCGTCCACGTTGCCCTGGACCTGGTCGCCGGTCTGCCACCCGCTCCCGTAGGTGAACGACCGGCTGCTGCCGTTGGGCCACACGAAGCGGTAGTCGCCCAGCAGGTAGGCGGCGGCGGCGTCGGCGAACCCCTCGACCAGGGCGCAGCCGGCGGAGCTGACCAGGGGGATGGAGTGCGGGGCGCAGTTGGGGAGGGGCGGCAACGTGGCGTTCTCGTAGAGGTGCTCCATGAAGAAGTGTGCGCTCTCGTGGAGCACGAGGTGCTCGGAGTCGGGGTCGGCCGCTGCCAGGTGGACGGTGTTGGTGTGCTGAGCGTAGTACGTGCCGTCGGTGGAGGTGGGGTACCACTGGAGGTTCAGCTCGGTGCAGGCGTTGCTGTCGTGTTCCCGGCTCGACCAGCAGGTGCTGAGGGGGTTGTTGCGCGACCACCACAGCAGGTTCTCGGTGTCGAAGGCGTGCCAGGCCGGGGCGGTGAGGGGGGCGACCGTCAGCACGCCCAGCGAGCGGCCGGCCGTGACGTTCTGCTGGGTCGGCGACTCCATCGTGTAGAGGTTGCCGGAGGAGTCGGTGACCTTCCAGAGCTTGCTGCTCTCGGTCCTGAACTTCACCGAGAGACTGCTCATCGAGGTGGTGGTCACGGGGGTGTAGCAGAGGTTGAAGCTGCCGTCGGAGCCGGCGGTGTACTGGTAGTCAGGGGTGAGCTGGTGCGGGGAGTCGGTGGCCCGCTCGGCGCCCCACAGCTGGACGTCGGCGTTGCGCACCGGCTTGGTCAGGGTGGGCTTGTTCGTACCGGCCTCGGCCGACTGGTACTGGTACTGCAGGGTGCCGCTCAGGCAGACGGGGGAGGCCGCCGCGGCCGGGGAGGCCGCCAGCGGGACGAGGGCGGTGGCGGCCAGGACGGCGGTACAGAGGGCGGCGAAGCCGCGGGGGAGTCGGAACCCGATGGACAACGGTGCTTCCTCTCGACAGCGCGCAGCCGGCCCGTGACCGCGATTCGGCTCGCCGACGACCGACCAGGAGCCAGGATCAGCGCTGCACGCCGAGTGCGAAAGAGCGCCTGGAAGCGCGGTCGATGAACCGACAAGCCGATGGGATCACTTCGGTGGCGAAGTTCTCGCCGCGCGCCCGGCCCCGCCGGGCCGCGCCGTTCGTGCCGTTCGTGCCGTTCGCAGGCCGACGATCCGTCAGGCGTGCCCGTCAGGCGTGCCCGTCAGGCGTCCCCGGCGGGGCGCAGGCGGCGGTGGAGTCGACCTGATCTTTGAAGACGGGCCCTGGGTCAGTCCTGCGGCGGCCGGGCGATGCGCAGACCGGCCCGACCGAGTTGTGCGGTGATGTCCGAGAGGTACTGCTCGGCGTCGGCCACCGTTCCGATCCCGGCGGCCCGCCGGCGGATCCGGTCGTGCTCCTGCGGGTGCAGGCGCGCCTCCTGGATCGCGGCCGTCTCGACGAATCCGCGCAGCGTCGCCGTGACGGGCCGGCCGGGATCGGCCGGCCCGGCGGCCTCCGCCTTCCAGGAGACGCCCGACTCGGCCGGGTCGGGCAGGGTGCGGGGCGCCTCGCGCGGGGCGTCGGCGGAGAGCAGGTGGAGGAAGTCGTTCGCCCGGGCGTCGCGGTCGGTGAGCGGGGCCAGTCCGAACAGTCGCTCGACGGTGGCGAGCAGCGAGCCGTGGTCGTACTGGGTGTGGTCGATCAGGTTGCAGTTTCGCCCGCCCGTGCCGCCATCCGTGCCGCCGCCTGTGCCGCCGCCTGTGCCAGCGGGCGCGGCGGCCGGGATCCACGGGGAGACGACGACGGTGGGCACCCGGACGCCGAGCCGGTCGAAGCGGAAGCCGTGGGCGTTGTGCTCCGGGTCGGTGCGGTCGCCCGGCGGGACGGCCGCGGGCGGCGGCACGTGGTCGTAGAAGCCGCCGTGCTCGTCGTAGGTGATGACGAGCAGGCTGGACTCCCAGAGCGGCGAGCGCCGCAGCCCCTCGTAGACGGACTTGATCAGCGCCTCGCCGTCGGTCACGTCGTCGAGCGGGTGCTGGCTGTTGCCGCAGCGGAAGTCGCCGCCGTGGGTGAGGACGTGTCCGTAGTTCGGCTCGATGAAGGTGTAGGCGGCCGGGTACGCGGGGTCTTGGAGGTGTTCCGCCAGGTCGTCGAGGTGGTGGTAGTGCTCCAGCGTCGTCGGCAGGTCCATCCCCGCGAGCGCGCTGACCTGGGGGAGCGCGTCTCCGGCGTAGACGCGCCACGGGAGGCCCTTGCCGTCCAGGGCCTCGTAGAGCGTCCCGTGTTCGAAGGTGTAGCCGCTCAGCTTCGACCGGACGGTGTCGACCGGGTCGGGGCTGTGGTCGAGGCCGGCGGAGCTCGCCGCGTGCAGGAAGAAGCGGTTGGGCCAGGTCGGCCCGGGCAGGGCGGAGAACCAGCGGTCGCAGACGGCGAACTCGCGGGCCAGGGTGCTGAGGACGGGGAGCTGGTCGGCGGTGAAGCAGGCCATGACGGCGCCGGGGTCGGCGAGGGCCTCGGCGTCCTGCTTCACCGTCGCCTCGTTGACGTAGTTGTCGACGAAGCCGCCCAGGGTGATCGGCGGGTAGGTGCCGTCGTAGGCGCACCGGTCGTCGTGCGGGCGGCCGGTGATGGCGGTCGAGGCGAGCTGGAGCATGACGTCACAGAACTCGTGCGGCGGGTCGACGGGCAGGGCGAAGGGCGCGCCGATCCGGACGGGGTGGTCCTTGCCCGCGTGGTGGTTGCCCGCGCGGGTGTCAGGGCCGTCGACGGTGGTCGGCGCGCCGGTCACCGCGTCCGTGCCGACGCCGTGGCGGAGGCTGCCGTCGGCCACCGTGCCGGTCGACACCCCCAGCATGTGGTCGAACGAGCGGTTCTCCAGGACCAGGACGAAGACGTGCCGGATCCGGCCCTGGGGTGCCGGCGCCCGGCCGGCCCGCAGCCCGGCGAGCCAGGCGTGCCACTCCTCCCGCTCGTGGGTGATCGCCTGCCGGATGCGTTCGATGGGATCCATTCGCCCACCCCAGCACTGGTGGTGACTGACCGTCAAAGGCCCACGCCGGTCGGTGGTCGGCCAGTCGTCGGTGTGGAGTTCCGTCGGGGTGGCGATGACGTCGACGAGGGCCCCGCCGCGCAGGACGGTGAGCGGGAGTAGGCGTCCAACGGCGCCTCGCCCCCGGGCCTTCCGTCCGCCGGTACACCGGGCAGGGTATGACGATCATAGGAATGACTTTCGATCGGGCGGGGAAGATCGCCTTCGGTGCGGCGGTGCACTGCTCCGTGCCGGGTCGATCCTGACGCCTTCTTGACGTGCGGAAAATAGCAAAGGGCAAGCAAAGTAGGCGTATCGTTCAGGCAAAGCCGCATCCGTGGGAGGGGTTTTCGATGGAGATGACCGAGCTGGAGTCGAAACGGCAGACGCAGGGAGGGGCCGGCACCGAGGGGCCGGAGGGCGGGACCGGCGTCGCCGGGCCGGACGGCGCTTCCGCCGCCCTGCTGCGCCCCACCCGGGAGGCGCTGCTCGCCCGCCGCACCCACCGGGCACCGCGCTGGAAGCGGCTGCTGCCGCCCGGATCCGCCGGGCGCTCGGCCTGGATCCGGCTGGAGGCGGACGCCCAGGCCGAGCGCCTCGGCCGCCGCACGCCCGGCACCGAGCACGTCCTGCTGGCCCTCCTCGCGCTCCACGAAGTGGCCGGGCGGGAGCCGGAGTTGGCGCCCGAGGCGAACGCCGGTGAGCTGCTCGCCGGGCTCGGCCTCGACTACGCCCGGGCCCACGCCGCCCTCGACGCCGGACAGGTGACGCTGCCCGCCGACCCGCGCTCGGTGGAGGCCTACCTGTCCGGTGGTGCGGCGGACGGCGGCGCCGAGCCGCTGCTGAGGGTGCTGCTGGCGGAGGACACCCGGGCCCGGCGCCTGGTCGAGGCCCTGCGATCATGAGAGCCGCTCCACGCCGCTGAGGGCCGACGGGCGATGACAGAGGAAGGACCCCCGATGCACGTCACCCTCGCCGAGGAACTGGTGCTGCTCTCGCTGGACGACCGGACCGGCGCCCCGAAGGAGAGCGTGAACACCGCCTGGGCCGCCGCGGGCGGCCTGCTGGCCGAACTGGTGCTGGCCGGGCGGGTGGACGTGGCCGACGGCCGGCTCGCCGTGGTCGACCGCACCCCGACCGGTGACTCGCTGCTGGACGGCCGACTGGAGCGCCTCGACGAGTGGGTCGGCACCAAGCGACCGGGCAAGGCCAAGGCCGCGGACTGGCTCACCAAGGACCGCTCCACCGTGCTCCGGGACACCGAACTGCGCCTCTACGAGCGGGGCTTGGTCACCGAGGAGCGGCACCGCGTCCTCGGCATCTTCCCCGTCCGGCATTACCCGGAGGCCGACGGCAGCGTGGAGCGCGCCCTGCGCGAGCGCCTGACCGCCGTCGTCCTGGACGGCGCCGAGCCGGAGCTGCGCACCGCCGCCCTGATCGCCCTGCTGCACTCGGCCAAGCTGCACCGACTGGCCTTCCCCGACCTGCCGCGCAAGCAGGTCGAGCCGCGCTTCGCCGAGATCGCCGCGGGCGACTGGGCGGGCGAGTCCGTCCGCGAGGCGATCAAGAACATGCAGCTCATGATGGCCGCCGTGATCGCCGCGACCACCGCCGCCACCGCCGCGACGGCCTGAGGACCGGGGGGCCCGCCGGGCCCACGCCCAGGCTCAAGCGGGGCGGTCGAGGCGGTGCTCCCACCGGAGGTCGCCGTCGTCGCCGATCCAGTACCGGTGCGCCCTGCCGGTGATGTGGATCCGTACGGCGGTGATGTCCGGGCCGCCGGCGCCCCGCCAGGCGAGAAGGGCCCGCTCGACGACATCCCACAGGGCGACGGGGCCACCCTGGCGAACCGTCCACGCCTCGCCTTCGCGGATGAACTCGGCGAAGGACTCACGTTCCGGGTCGAAGAGGTAGCGGAGCTGTGCGCCGTCGGCCGCCGTGGCCTGGACGAACTGGGCTCCGGGTGCGGCGAGTTGGGCGAGGAACGCTGGCATCCACTCGCTCAGGACGGTCGGTGGGACCCGCACAGGCCGCTCGCTCTCGGGAAAGGCGGTGCGGGCGGACAGGTCGCCGGCGATCGGCACGGCGGCCTGCGATCGCGCCTGCATGAACGAGGAACGGTCGATGATTCGACCCTCGGCGGTACCGTCGCCGTTGACCACGACCTTGGCCAAGCCAGTCCCGTACCCCCAGGAGCCGACCGTCGCCAGGACGATCCCGCCCGGCCTGGTCTGGCGAATCCAGGTGTACGGGATGCGGTCGACGGCGCAGGTGGCGATCACGCGGTCATAGGGAGCGCGGCGAGGATGCCCGAGGAGCCCGTCCCCGACGACGGTCCGGGTCGAGAAGCCGACCGCTTCCAGCGCCGCATCGGCGCGGCCCGCGACGTCCGGGTCCACCTCGACCGTCGTGACGTTGTCCTCGCCCAGGCGGTGGCACATCAGTGCGGAGGAGTATCCCGTGCCGGTGCCGATCTCGAGTACCTGGTGCTCGGCCGTGAGGTCCAGGTGCTCGATCATGCCGACCACGGTGACGGGCGTGGTGGACGAGGACGTGGGTGAGCCCGTCACGAGCCCCCTGGCCTGGTCGGCGGTCAGATGCCCGTCGAGCTGGGTGGTCAACGACTCGTCGCTGTAGGCGATCTCCGCCCAGGCGGTCGGCGCGGTACCCGCTGCGGTGGCGGGTCGCCACCGGCCGCCGTCGCCGGGAAGGAAGACCCCGGGGGTGAGGAACTCCTCGCGCGGGATCGCCTCGACGGCGGCGCGCCACTCCGGAGTCCGCAGGACGCCCGCCTTCTCAAGCCGGTCGGCGAGGGCGCGCCGATGGGGCGCGGTTCCGGTCATGCTGTCTCTCCTCGTGTCAGCAGATCAGCGAATGCGGCGGACATCTCCAGGCCGGTCTCCTGCTCCAGCCAGCCCCATTGGCCGTTCGGATTCAGCTCCAGCCACCAGTAGTCGCCGGCTCGGTCGACAGCGAGGTCGAACGACCCGGAGACGAGACCGAGTTGGTCCAGGATGTCGTGAAGTGCCTTGTCCAGGCGGTCGGGCAGGTCCACCACCGTGTACGAGAGGGCGGAGTAGTCCCTGCGCCAGTCCAGGAGGTCACAGTCGATCCGGACGGCGAACGTGCGCCGACCGACGACCAGCACGCGAATGTCGGCGGCCTTGTCGATGCGGGCCTGGAAGAGGTGCGGCGTCACCCGCACGCTGTCGTCAAGCTTGGCTGCGGAAGCCGGTTCCGCCCACCCTGTGAGCTGAACGCCGTCGCGTTCGTACGGAGTCCACCGCAGCGTCTTGAAGATCACCTGATGGTCACGAGGTCTCCTTGCAGTGCGATGGTGGGATGTTCACCGGAACGGGAGGCATCAGGCGGCGTCCCAGTCGACGTCGTTCTTCTGGGTCCAGATCCGCGCCGAGTCGTACGAGTAGAAGTGCAGCGGCTCGGGACGGGGCGGGAGGGCTTGCACCAGACGGTTGGTCCTGTGGTCCTGGACGGCCCAGACCGGGAAACTGGTGCCGGCCGGGGAGTCGGCGGGGACGATGGTGTACCGGCTCACCTCCGGGCCGCCACCTGGATGAACCCGCCGGCCTTCTCAACCGCCCCGGCGAACTCGTTGTACTCCCCGTCGATGGGGGTGATCGTCGCCCGGCTCGGGACGAGGATCGCGCCGGCCTTCCGGTCCTCGAGGTTCTGCAACGCGGCCTTGAGCAAAGGCCGTTCCTCCGGGCTCCTGTCGTTTGCGTGCTCGTCCACGACGGTGAGCGTGATGCCCCAGCCGAAGGTGTCCGCGTACCTCTCGCAGTCGCGCATCTCCCGCTCGGGGAAGGCCGTTCCCGGCTTGGCCAGGTAGACCACGACGTGGAACTTCGGCGGCCTGGTCGTCGGGGCCGACACCAGCTCAGCCACGATCGGGCCGTTGTCGTCCTCGGCGAGAAACCTCTGAACACGCTTCGGGATGTCGCGCTTCGCTGTGGCACTCATCGTCGGTTCCCTCTCCTTCGCGCATGGGGGCGTGGGATGGACCGTACGAGGAGCGGCCAGCGACGCCCAACGAAGTTGCACGCAGTTGCACAGCAGTCACCCGAGAGAGTCAAGCGCCCCTGAGATCAGGGCGCGAGCGGCAGCGCCATGCACGGCATCCGTGGACAGTTCCCCGAACCGACTGACGTACATGCCCACTTCCGAAGGCTGCGTGATCTGGAGGTACCCGGAGACAAGCTCGACGTTTACCTGCGCCGAGTCGTAGATCGAGAACGCTTCGACCTGCATCGAGTGGCGCAACAATCCCCTCGGAACGATCCCCAGGCTCACGTTCGCCAAGGACGCGACGATGTTCAGGTGGGCGAGTTGGCCGGCCGCTACCTCCGGCCCGCCAAGACCGTGGTGCAGGCACGCCTCTTCGATGATGAAGGCGAACGTCCTCCCGTGGTCTCTCAGGATCGCCTGCCGTTCCATGCGGACCTGGACTGCCTCTTCCACATCGTTCACGGCAACACGACGACGTTGGGTGGCTTGTAGTACCGAACGGGTGTAGTCCCGGGTCTGGAGTAGACCATGAAGGATGCCGGGTGTGTATGCCCGGAACCGGGTCGTTCGCTCGTACAGGGGCAGAACCATCTCCTGGGCGCGCTTGAGCCCGCTGCGCTCCATCCGCCGCCACTCGGTGAACATGGTTTCGACGGTGCGAAGACTGGCCGCCAGGTCTTCGGCCTGGCCGTCAGCGTTGCAGGCATGGCACCAGTCCCGGATGTCCTTCTCGGAGGGCGCAGTGATGGCGTTCTCGATGCGGGAGCACTTTGACTTGCTCCACCCGCAGAGGAGAGCGAGCGCAGGCCCGGTCAGGTGTGCATCCTGACGGATTTCGCGTAGCCGATCTGCTAGCGCCTTCCGGGCCTGCTGAACGCTCGATGAGCGAGAAGTACGCATCTCTTTTGGTTACTTGAGCACGTACTCTTCGTGCGGAGTCGCCCTTTGCCACACGGTCTCGAAGGCACTCTTCACGAGCCGAACGACGTCAGGCTTGGTCGTCCACTCCCGGTCCACCACATCTCCGTCGCCGGAGAAGAAGGTGAACATGATCTTGGAGTCGTCGAACATCCACAGGTCGGTTCCGGGCAGAGCGATGTCTGCCGCCAACCGGCGCGGAAGCCAGCGAACCTGCTCACCGATAGCCAGGTTCAGGAATGTCACGTGGTGCTCGTAGCGGATGTACTCCGTGACCGGCTCGGAGACGATCCGGGCCCGACGCATGACGACGCCACGGTTGATCACCTCCCCGGCGAAGGCGGTCCAGCTCTGGAACCACTCCGGGCGGTCGTCCGGGCCGTAGCGAAGACCCTCCCGATAGCGCCGGAACTGTGGGTCGTTCGGCGTGTAGCTGTCACGCATCTCCAGGTGCACGGCGGAGAACTTGGCCTCGGCCATGGCCGAGGCGATCGGGTTGGCCACGCTATTCCTTCTCGTTCTCTTGAGTCGCCAGCCGTGCGGCGAGGTCCACGACGTACTTGATCATTTCTTCCGGGAGGCGGATCACGGTCTCGTGCTCAGGCACGTCAGTCGAGTGCCCGGGAATCGAACCGACCTCCTTGCAACGCCTCAAGTCCTCGTCGCTGGCCTTGTACGACTGGATGAGGAGGTCGCCGTTCTCCGGGTCGCGCCAGATCGTCGGCGAGTCGACCTCTGGCGTGTTGGAGATGATCCCGATGAACTGTAGGGGTTCCACGAAGCTCCCTGTGAACTCGGCAATCGCGCGTGGCTACGGGCGATCATCGTGTCGTGTACGTGTAGTGGCTGTCAGCCGTTTCGGCCGACCCGGTGAGCCCAGCGCTGATGCTGCTCTCGCTGGACGGGGAGCCCGGCGAGGTCAGCGGACAGTGACTCCGGGCCGCCCCACCGCGCGGTGGGGTGGCCCGGCTGAACTGCGTCAGAAGTCGCCCGCCTTGATCCCGGAAACGAACGCCGCCCAGGCGTCGGTGGGGAAGAGCAAGGACGGCCCTTCGGGGTCCTTCGAGTCGCGAACGGGCACGATCCCGGAGTAGTTGTGGGCGACTTCGACGCACTGTCCACCATCCCCGTTGCTGTAGGTGCTCTTGCGCCAAGTGGAAATATTTGTGCGGGAGTTGATCATATCTCCTGCTCCTGGCTTGTCGTGCGGTGGGCAGTGGGAAATGCGCGCTCAGCGGGAGTCCGCCGCACCGTTGGGTGGATGCAGTGGGCAGGGCTCAGGAGGCTGAGAGCTTGCCGGACTTGAGCTCGGCAACGAAGGCTGACCAGGCGTCGGTGGAGAAGAGCAGGGAGGGCCCCTCGGGGTCCTTGGAGTCGCGGACGGGAACGAGGCCGTGTGCGGCGGCGGTCCGTGAGAATTCGAGGCACTGTCCGCCGTCCGAGCCGCTGTAGGACGACTTCTCCCAGTGGGTGCCTATGTGATGGAGTAGCCGGCTCATAGCAGATGCTCCTTACGTACCTGGTCGATGAGGGTCAACGAGTCGTCAGGGGCCAGTGCGTGGGCGCGCAGCCTGTCGCAGTTCTGCGAGAACCTGGTGACCAGCTCGCTTGACCGGTACATCTTCCCGCCCTGTGGGTCGCCCGCGTACAGCACGGTGGGTGCTGACTCGAAGGTGAGCAGCGTGAACGGGGTCGTGTGGGCGGCAACCGCTCCCGCAGAGAACGGGATCACCTGAAAGTCGACGGCCGGGGACTCCGCGGACCGCAGGAGGTGCTCCAGTTGTGCTGCCATGACCGACCGGCCGCCCACCAGGGTTCGCAGGCACGCCTCGTGGAGGACCACCCACAACATGGGGGGATCCGGCTTCTCCAGAAGCTTTCGACGAGCCATGCGGGCCACCACCTTGCCGTGTACCACCTCTGGCGACTCGCGCGGGTGCCCCGCGCGGAAGATGGCTCGTGCGTAGTCCTCGGTCTGGAAGATTCCCATGATGCTGGTGGCCGAGAAGTCGAAGATCCCGGCCGAGGTCCATTCCAGCTGGAGGTAAGGAACGAACCACGGAGGACTTTCGCTCTCTGCGATCCCCTCGCGGAGGCGAGTGAAGAGGCCGTGAGTCTGAAATACGAGATCGCACTTCTGAGCGAATCTCTCCGAGGGCATCATGGTGCCCTTCTCGACCTTGCTGACGTACCCCTCGGAATAGCCGGTCGCCATTCCTAGGCCTTTTTGTGTGATATTGCGACCGCGTCGGACCTCTCTGACTTCATGGCCGAAACGCTGCAGCGGAGTCAAGTATTCGGGTCGTTCGTCCCTGGTCACCCGTCTGACCTCCCACTTGTGCAGCACAGGCATGTGATGGGCGCATCGCTGAACTTGACTGACTCATAGTCAAGTCACTCCAGGGTAGCGCGTTTGTGGTGGAGTGACGGAAGAACCCGGTGACCGCTTGCACGGTCCCGGGGCGTGGCCAACCTGGGCGAAAGCAGGCTGACATGGACGACTTCATCGAATCCCGCCTTGGTGGGCGGATCTACCGGGTGTGGATCTTTCTCCGCTACCAGCCGGGCGACTGGTGGTTCGTCCACATCAGCCAGCGGCCGGTTTCGCGTCGGCTGCGCGCGAGGCGACGCGCGCTCCGGGCCGAGCGGGCGCGACGGGGTGCGGTCATCCGGTCGTGGGCTCGGTGACCAGGATCCATCCGCCCACCGTGCCGAGGATGAGTCGCTGGGCTCAGAGCACAGCGGCACCGAGGGTGATCGAGGCCAGCACCATCAGCAGGCCCAGCGCGACGAAGCCGTACTCCAGCCGTACCCGCTCCCGCCCGTCCACCAGGACCTGCCGGGGGTCCGCCGGGTCGTAGCGCACTGGAATGTAGCCGCCGTCGGGCAGGGGGTGGCGGGCGGTGGACGGGACGGGCGAGAACACCTCGACCACCCGGCCGTCCGCGGTCTCGAACTGGAGCAGCGGCCGCGGCGGCAGCGCCCGGTCCTCCGGAGTCGCGACGCGGGACCGTACCAGGGCCGGGACCGGGACCCCGACCCGGCGCAACCGCCGCAACTCGCGCAGCCCGACCACTCCGGCGAGGTAGGCGACCACGCCGCCCAGCGCCCCGAACACCACCACGGCGAACCCGGCCGTCCCGCCCACCGCACGCCTCCCAGCCCAAATACCAGCCCCGAGACTCCCCGAACTTCCAGTATCGCCGAGGGCGGGCGGTCCTGACCCCCAGGAATGGTTCAGTCCACTGCGGGCCTGCGGCCGGAGTACCGTGGAAGGCGTCGAGGCATCACTGCCGTCGGCGGATGCCGCAGGTGTTCCCGGTGCGTGACACGGTCGGCGGCCCGGGCTTCTCAGGGTGCTCGGCCCCCGGGCGGCTGTGCACGGCCCGGGTGCGGCGGACCTGATGACCGGAGGCGCCGGTGGCGCATGCGCGTACGTCCCCGGCCGATGACGCCCGGCAGAGCCCGGTCGGGGCCGTCGGCAAGGTGACGGTGCCCATTCCGCTGGACGGTCCGGGCGAAGTGCTGGTGGCCCTGAGGGGCGGTTCGGAGGTGTTCGCGGCCTGGTGCTCGGAGCCGGTCGGCCGGGACGTCCGGGTGGTCGTGGTGGACGCGCTCTCGGCCCGCTCGGTGATCGTCGAGCTCCTGCCGTCCTAGCCGCGCGTCGCAGGCTCCCGCAGGCCCCCGCAGGTCAGGTGGCCCAACAGGTCAGGTGGTCGATCATGTTCTTCTGGCACGTTCCCGCGCCCAACGAGGCGATGCTCATCTCCGGTTCCAAGCACCAGGCGCAGGACACCCAGTTCCGCATCGTCACCGGCCACGGCAGCCTGGTCCTGCCGGTCAAGCAGAAGGTCCGGATGCTCTCCCTGGCCCTCCGGGAGGCGGAGATCGCCGAGGACTGCGTCACCCAGCAGGGGATCCGGCTCACCGTGCGTGCGGTCTGCGTCTTCAAGGTCGGCGACGACGCCGTGTCGATCGCCAACGCCGCCCGCCGCTTCCTCTCCGAACAGGACCAGATGGAGGAGCTCGTCGGCCGGATCTTCGCCGGCCACCTGCGCTCGATCATCGGCGGGCTGACCGTGGAGCAGATCATCCGGGAGCGCAGCAGGGTCGCCCAGGAGGTGATGGCGGGCAGCCACGGCGAGATGGAGAAGCTGGGCATCGTGGTCGACGCGCTGCAGATCCAGGAGATCGAGGACTCGACCGGCTACATCGACAACCTGGCCGCGCCGCACGTGGCGGCGGTCGCCAGCCAGGCCCGGATCGCCCAGGCCAAGGCCGACCAGGAGGCCACCGAACGGGAGCAGCAGGCGGCCGCCCTCAAGGCCGAGTACGAGCGCGACACCGCGATCAAGCGGGCCGGCTTCCTCGCCGAGACGGAGCAGTCCAGGGCCCGCGCCGCCCAGGCGGGCCCGCTCGCCGAGGCCCGGGCCTCCCAGGACGTCATCGAGGAGCAGACCGCCCTCGCCCAGCGCCGGGCCGGGCTTGCGGCGCAGCAGTTGGAGGCGGAGGTGCGGCGCCCGGCGGACGCGGAGGCGTACCGGCAGCGGACGCTGGCCGAGGCCGCCCGTGACCGGGTGAAGTTCGAGGCGGACGGCAACGCCTACAGTGAGCGGGCGCTCGCCCAGGCCCAGGCGGACGCCAACACCGCCCGGGCGGACTCCCTGCGCGGCGGCAACCAGGAACTCATCGCGGCCAACCGGATCGTGGAGAACCTTCCGGCCCTCGCGGACGCGGCCGCCCGGGGCATGTCCGGCGCCGAACTCACCGTCCTCAACGGCAGCGACGGCGTCAACCAGATGGCGGCCGGCATCGTCAGCCAGGGCCTCGCGATCCTGCACTCCCTGCAACACTCGACGGCCGTGTCCGGCGACGGCAAGCCCGTACCCCGCCGCCCCGCGGCCTAGACCTCGGTGAGGGGGACGGTCGGGTCCGCCAGGCGGTCGGCGTCCACTACGCGCCTGGAGACGATCAGTTCGCGGATCGGGTCCACCACGTCCCAGACGTTGACGTTCATCCCGGCGAGCACCCGGCCCCCGGACAGCCAGAAGGCGATGAACTCGCGGGTGGCCGGGTCGCCCCGGAAGACCACCCGGTCGTAGCCGCCGGGCTCGGCGTAGCCGACGTACTCCAGGCCCAGGTCGTACTGGTCCGAGAAGAAGTACGGGACCCGGTCGTAGACGGCGTCCGGCTGCCCCAGCAGGGCCCGGGCGGCGGTCTGCGGCTGGTTGAGGGCGTTGGCCCAGTGCTCGACCCGCAGGTGCCAGTCGAACAGCGGGTGGTAGGCGTTGGCGACGTCGCCGGCCGCGTAGACGTCCGGGTCGGAGGTGCGCAGGTGCTGGTCGGTCTTGATGCCGTTGTCCACCTCCAGGCCGGCGGCCTCGGCGAGCGCGGTGGCGGGGGAGATGCCGATGCCGACCACCACGGCGTCGGCCGCCAGCTCGGTGCCGTCGCCGAGCCGCACGCCGCTCACCGTGCCGTCGGCGCCGGTGAGTTCGGCGACCTGCACGCCGAAGCGCAGGTCCACGCCGTGGTCGCGGTGCAGGTCGGCGAAGACCTGGGCGACCTCGCGGCCGAGCACCCGCAGCAGCGGCAGCTCCAGCGACTCCAGGACGGTGACCTCGGCACCCGCCGCGCGGGCCGCGGCCGCCACCTCCAGGCCGATCCAGCCGGCGCCGACCACGGCGATCCGGGCGCCCGGCCGCAGCACGGCCTTGATCCGGTCGCTGTCCTCGACCCGGCGCAGGTAGAGCACGCCGTCCTGGTCCGCGCCGGGCACCGGCAGCCGGCGCGGCACCGAGCCGGTGGTCAGCAGCAGCTTGTGGTAGCCGATCTCGCCGTCGTCGGCGAGGGTCACGGTGCGGGCGGCCGGGTCGATCGCGACGACCGGGGTGCCGAGCCGCAGCGTGACGTCGTGCTCGGCGTACCACTGCGGCGGGTGGACGTGGAGCTTCTCCCGGGCCTCCTTGCCGAGCAGGTAGCCCTTGGACAGCGGCGGGCGCTCGTACGGGCGGTCGTGCTCCTCGCCGATCAGCACGATGCCGCCCCGGTACCCGGCCCCGCGCAGGGCCTCGGCCGCCTTGGCGCCGCCCAGGGAGGCCCCGACGATCACGATCGGCCGTTCGCTGCCCGCCATGCCCGACTCCTTGCTCTCCGTGGACGATCCGGGGTCAGCCTGCCGCCGAACGGGTGGTGTGTCGAGACCGCGCCGGGCGCGCCGCGCCGCGCTCGCCCGTACGGGTGAACGGGGGGCCTCAGGGGCCTCACGGCGTCGTCGCGTCCCTGACCAGCGCGGTGTCGGTGAACTGCTCGAAGCGGACGATCCGGCCGCCGCGTACGACGAAGTGGTGGGCGACCCGTACCGCGAGCGGTCGTCCGGTGGCCTTGTGGACGGCCGTGTAGCGGGCCAGGACCACCACGTTCTCGCCGTCCACCACGTACAGGTCGTCGTGCGCCGTCCAGTTCTCCCACTCGGCGGCCAGCCGCTCCATCACATTGGCGGTGACGCCCTTCGGGGTGCGGTAGGTGCCGGCCAGCGGGAAGCCGGCCATCTCGGTCCACTCGACGTCGTCGGCGAGGGTGCTGCGCAGGGCGGCCAGGTCGCCCCGGGCGGAGGCCAGGTACTGGCGGCGCACCACGTCGGCGGGGGCGGCGGACTCGGCGAAGCCGGCGACGTCCCTGGGGATCTCGATCATCGCGCGCTCAACCCCACGCCATCTCGCCCATGGCGACCTTGGTGCCGATGTCGACGGCGATCCGCAGCCCGAGGTCCGGGAAGCGCCGCTCCAGCGCCTCCTTCGCGGCGGCGGCGTCCGCGGCCCGGCCCAACTCGGTCTCGAAGGCCCGCAGGTAGGCGCGGGTGTGGTCGAGGGCGTTGAGGTCGGTGGGCGCGTCGGCGACCCGGTGGCCGGCCGCCAGCCAGGTCGGGTGGAGTGCCTCCATGCCGTCCAACAGGTCGATCCAGGCGGCCCGTTGGGCCGCGGTCGGGGTGTCGGCCGTCCACACGTGCAGGCCCTCGAAGAGCAGCACCCCGCCGAGCACCGCGCGGTGGTGGTGCTGCCACAGGTAGTGCCGGTCGGGCAGGTGGAAGTCGGCGCCGCGCAGTTCGAACCGGTGGCCCTCGAAGACGATCTCGTCCCCGGTCAGCACCTCCGGCCGGACCAGCCGGGTCGGCAGTTCGGGGCCCAGGTGCGCCCAGGCGCGCAGCTTGGACTCGTAGGTGTCCTGGATGTGCTGGACGGTCGAGGCGGTGGCCAGGAAGCGCGCGTGGGGGAAGGCCTCCTGGATCTCCTGGGCGCCGAAGTAGAAGTCCGGGTCGCCGTGGCTGACGAAGACGGTGGTCAGCCGCTTGCCGCTGGCGCGCACCCGCTCGACCAGCCGGCGCCCGTCGGAGCGGGTGAACCCCGCGTCCACCAGCAGCGCGTCGTTCGGTCCGGTGACCAGGACGGCGGTCTTGTTGAGCGAGCTGTCGGGGGCGTCGATGATCTCGAAGTCGAGTGCACTCATGCTTCTGGGTCCCTCCTCGGGCCGGGCACGCCTCGTCGCCAGCATCCCTGCCGGGACCGGCCCGCGCATGCCGGGAACGCTGATCGGGTGCTCTGTGGGCGGTGCTCGGAGGACATCCCGTGCGCGTCGCCCGCCGTCCCGGCCGCGCCCCAGGAGACTGCCAGGGCCCCATCGTGTTCACGTCATGAGAGGACCGAGGTGAAGCCCAGTCAGAGACCGGTGGCCCCGACCACCGGCTGGAGACGCCGACTAGGCAAGGCGATGAGTTCCGCCCTGGCCTTGACGCTCGTACCCTTCGCCATCTCACTCGTCGCACCCACCCAGGCCTCGGCGGCCGGCCTGCCGGGCGGGCTCGGGCCCTGCCTGGGCGCGGACTGCCCGGCCACCTTCCCCCCGGTCAACAACGGCCCCTTCGCGGGCCGCGACGCCGGGATCAACATCTTCGTCGGCGGCGACTTCAACGTCGGCGGCTCGGCCGCCGAGGCCGAGGGCCACGTGGTGACCCTCGGCAACTTCTCCCAGAACAAGGCCGCGGGCGCCAGCTCCGGGTACAACATCGGCATCGTCGGCGTCGGCTCCCGGGTGCCCCCGCCCGACGGCGCGGACTTCCTCACCGCCGGCGGCAACGTCACCGTCGCCCCGGGCCAGCGGCTCCTGGCCGACGGCGGCGTGGTCCGCTATGCGGGCACCGCCACCGGCACCATCACCGGGACGACGACCCAGGACGCCCAGGCCGTCGCCGCCTACACGCCGCTGCGCGGCCAGCTGCAGTCGGCCAGCGAGTGCTACGCCGGGGTCGGCACGCCCCGACCGGCCACCGGGACGGCCGTCAACCAGGGCTACCAGACCCTGTTCACCGGCGACGGCAGCTCCGCGCTCCAGGTCTTCAACGTCGACTTCGACCTGGTCGGCAACGGCGGCGGCGCCCAGGGCGTCGCCTTCGCCAACATCCCCGCGAACGCGACGGTGCTGGTCAACCTCACCGGCGGCGCCCGCACCATCAACACCTTCAGCGGCAGCTTCGACGACAACGACCCGTGGAACCGGCTGCGCCCCCGTCTGCTGTGGAACTTCCCGACCGCGAGCACCGTCACCCTCACGGGCTCCGGGCAGTTCCAGGGCAGCGTGCTGGTCGGCAACCCGGCCAGCACCAGCACGATGAACCTGCCCGGCCTGAACGGGCGCTTCTTCACCACCGGTTCGCTGCTGCACAACTCCGGTTCCGGCATGACCGGCACCGAGTTCCACGCCTACCCCTTCAACGGCGACCTGCCCGACTGCGGTAGCCCGCCGGTCCCGACCGCGTCGACCAGTGTGACCAAGGTCGATTCGGCGACCTCGCAGCCGCTGGCGGGTGCCACCTTCCAGCTGTGGCGGGAGACCAACGGCGTCACCGGGCTGCAGACCACGGGCACCACCCCGGACACCAAGGTCGGTGCCCCGTGCACCACCGGTCCGGACGGCCTCTGCTCCGTCAGTGACCTGCCGCTGGGCACCTACTACTGGCAGGAGACCGCGGCCCCGCCCGGGTACGACCTGCCGCAGCAGCCGGTGACGACGGTGGTGCTGGACACCAACGGGCAGACCGTCCCGGTGACCGTCGCCGACACCAAGAGCCCGGTCGTCGAGACCGCGTCGACCAGCGTGACCAAGGTCGACTCGGCGACCTCGCAGCCGCTGGCCGGTGCGGTGTTCCAGCTGTGGCGGGAGACCAACGGCGTCGCCGGGCTGCAGACTTCGGGCGCCAACCCGGACACGGCGGTCGGCTCGCCCTGCACCACCCCGGCCTCGGGCGTCTGCTCGGCGACCGGCCTGCCGCTGGGCACGTACTACTGGCAGGAGACGGCGGCCCCGGCCGGGTACGACCTGCCGCAGCAGAACGTGACCGAGGTCGTGCTCGACACCAACGGGCAGAACGTCGGCGTGACGGTGGCCGACACCAGGACGGCGGCCCCGACCGCGTCCACGACCGTCACCAAGGTCGACTCCGCCACCGGGCAGCCGCTGGCCGGTGCGGTGTTCCAGCTGTGGCGGGAGACCAACGGCGTCGCCGGGCTGCAGACTTCGGGCGCGAACCCGGACACGGCCGTCGGCTCGCCCTGCACCACCGGGGCGGACGGCGTCTGCTCGGCGCACGGCCTTCCACTGGGCACGTACTACTGGCAGGAGGTCTCCGCGCCCAACGGCTACGAGCTGCCCGACCTGAGCGTGACGACGGTGGTGCTGGACGCCAACGGGCAGACCGTCCCGGTGACCGTCCAGGACACCAAGACCGTCGCCCCGACCGGTTCGACCTCGGTGACGAAGGTCGATTCGGCGACCTCGCAGCCCTTGGCGGGTGCGGTGTTCCAGTTGTGGCGGGAGACCAACGGTGTGCCCGGCCTGCAGACCACCGGGGCCAACCCGGACACGGCGGTCGGCTCGCCCTGTACGACCCCGGCCTCGGGCGTCTGCTCGGCCGACGGTCTGCCGCTGGGGACGTACTACTGGCAGGAGACGGCGGCCCCGGCCGGGTACGACCTGCCGCAGCAGCCGGTGACGACGGTGGTGCTGGACACCAACGGGCAGAACGTCCCGGTCACGGTCAAGGACTCCAAGACGGTCACGCCGACCGGTTCGACCTCGGTGACGAAGGTGGACGCCGACACGGGCAAGCCGTTGGCCGGAGCCGTCTTCCAGCTGTGGCGGGAGACCAACGGCGTGCCCGGCCTGCAGACGACCGGGGCCAACCCGGACACGGCGGTCGGCTCGCCCTGCGTCACGTCCGACACCGGCGTGTGCTCGGTGACGGGTCTGCCGCTGGGCACGTACTACTGGCAGGAGACGGTGGCCCCGGCCGGGTACGACCTGCCGCAGCAGCCGGTGACCACGGTGGTGCTGGACACCAACGGGCAGAACGTCCCGGTCACCGTCAAGGACCGGAAGACGGCCGCGCAGACCGGGAAGACCACCGTCACCAAGGTGGACGCCGACACGGGCAAGCCGTTGGCGGGTGCGGTCTTCCAGCTGTGGCGGGAGACCAACGGCGTGCCCGGTCTGCAGACGACCGGGGCCAACCCGGACACGGCGGTCGGCCCGCTGTGCGCGACCGACGTCAACGGCGTGTGCTCGGCGGACAACCTCCCGCTGGGGACGTACTACTGGCAGGAGGTCGTCGCTCCCCCCGGGTACGAGCTGCCGCAGGACGCGGTGTCCACGGTCGAACTGACCAAGGACTGCCCGTGCGTGGAGATCACGGTCGCGGACAGCAAGTGTCCGCCCGAGCCCTGCCCGCCGGAGCCGTGCCCGCCGGAGCCGTGCGACCCGCCGGACCACCCGTGGGGGACGAACGTCGACCGCATCCCGGTGCCCGAGGTCCACGGGGGGCGCGCCTGACGGACCGCCCCGCGCGTGAGCGCCTGACCTGACGACGTGGCCGGAGGAGCCGAGGACGGCGCCTCCGGCCACCGGCGTGCCCGGCCGTCGGTGGCCGGCGGTCGGTGCCCGGCGGTCGGTGGCCGGCGGTCGGTCCCCGGCCGTCAGCGCCCGGCCGTCAGTGCCTGGTCCAGAGGGTGAGGTCGCTGCTGGTGGCCACGGCCAGGGTGCGGCCGGTGGGGGAGAAGCCGGCGGTGCGGAAGGTCGACCAGGAGGAGTGGAAGACGTGCCACCAGGTCTCCCCGTGCTGCCCGCCCCGCTCGGGCGCCGTGCCGCCGACCAGCAGCACGCGGTGGTGCGGCCACTCGGGCGCCGGGACGTCGACGGACCAGCCGTCGTCCGTCCCGCTGTGCAGGCCGCCGCCCCACAGGCCGGCCACCGGGATCCGCAGGTCGGCGACCGGGCCGAGGCCGGGGCAGGAGAGGTCCGGGCCGTCCGGGTCCTCCTCCGGGTCGTACTCGCGCTCCAGCTTCTCGCCCGTCACCGCGTCGAACAGTCCGTGCCCGCTGCTGGAGACGGTCAGCACCAGGTCGTGCCCGGTGTCGGGGTGGACGGCGAAGCCGATGCCGAGCAGCCCGCCGACCGGGACGATCCCCCGGCCGACCTGCCGCCACGGCGCCGGCGGGGGGATCACCTCGGCAGCCAGGATCCGGTCGCGGAGCTGCTGCTGGAAGGGGGTCAGGACCATGCGGATGATCATCCCACCGACGGTCGGGGCGCTACTCCTCCGTACGGGACAGCCGCAGCAGCGCCAGCGCCCCGACCGCCGTGGTCACCGCCAGCCCGCCCCACAGCAGACCCGGCCCCGCGGCCAGCAGCGCCGTCAGCACCGCCGGAGCCGCCGCCCGGCCGACCCCCATCGACAGCTCCCAGCGGGCCAGCGCCCGCCCCAGCAGGTGCGGCGGCGCGATGGCCGCCACCAGGGCCGTACCGGAGCCGGTGTAGAGGATCTCGCCGAGCGTGTACAGCACGGACACCAGCACGATGCCCACCGTGCCCGGGACCCCGCCCAGCGACCCGGCCGCCCAGAAACCCAGGTACGACAGGCTCAGCGTCGCCCCCGCGGCCGCCAGCACCGACTGCCGGGAGCGCTTCGCCAACCGCAGCACCAGCGCCAGCTGCAGCGCGATCACCAGCACGGTGTTGCCCACGAACACGCCCGAGGACCAGGCCGCGGAGGCGTGCAACCGGAGCACCAGCAGCGCGGGCAGCGCCACCTCCAGCACGTCGAAGCAGAACGCGTACGGCAGGTTGGCCAGGCTCAACAGGGTGATCCGGCGCAGCGGTTCGCCGCCGTCCCCGGCCTCCCCGGCCCGCTCCGCCACCGTCTGCGGCGCCCGGACCCGCAGCGAGGCCACCAGGGCGGCGGCCAGCAGGCTGGCCGTGCCGGTCAGCCCGGCCAGCACCCGGATGGTGTCCGTCCCGCCGGCCACCGCGACCGTCGCCAGCAGGGCGCCCGCGCCCATGCCCGCGTTGCGCAGCGAGCGCCCGGCGGCCAGTGCCGCGTCCCGCAGCCGGCCCTCGGTCAGGGTGCTCACCACGGCGGTGTGGGTGGTCGGCCAGGACTGGCTGCCGATGCCGAACAGCACCGCCGCCGCGGTGAACAGCGGCAGCCCGTCCGCGGCGAGCAGGACCAGCGCGCCCGCCGCCCGCAGCAGCAGGGTGACGGCGGCGGGCAGGGTGCGGGCGCCGGTGTCGATCCAACGGCCGGTCAGCGGCACCATCACCAGCCCGGCGACCATCCCGGCCGACAGGGCCAGGCCGACCGCCCCGGCGCGCAGGTGCAGCATCCCGACGCCGTACAGCAGCAGGAACGGGCGCAGCATGCCGCCGCCCACCGCGTCGACGGCGACGGCCGCCGCGTACCGGGGGCCGCCGGCGGCGGTCAGCAGGCCCAGCAGCGCGGACGGGCCGCTCCGGCCGGTGCCGGTCGGCGGGGCGGGCGGTTCGGTGGTGGGGACGGTGGCGGTGTCGTGGCCGGACTTCTCCTGGATCGGGCTCATGGCCGGTACGGTCCGCCCAGGTGGCGCCGCGTGTCGCGTGGATTGACGGTTAGCGTCAATCGGCGTGGGAGGGGGTGTGGGCGGTGGCAGGATTTCGATCGTGAGTGAGCGAAGCGAGCGAACCGCCAAGAGGTGCGTGTGGGCGAATGCCCCTGCCGAGCGCAGCGAGGTGGGCGCATGAGTGTGACCATCGACATCACCGGCCTGCCCGAGGAGCGCCTGCTCTTCGCGCCCTCGCCGCTCGCCGAGCTGAACGCCATGCTGCACGTGCTCGCCGAGCCCGCGCACCACCCGGCGTTGCAGGGCTGGGCGGCCTCCACCACCACGGCGATCCCGCCGGAGTTGTCCGAGCGGCTGTTGGAGGCGGACTTCCTCTGGCGGTCCTCGCGGGCCGACTTCCTGGTGCCCGGTCAGCCCGCCGCCACCCTCGCCGAGGAGCTCGACGCCGTCGACCGGGTCGACGACGAGCTGTACGTGACCGCGGCCCTGATCACCACCTGCGGCTCCTCCCGGCTCAACCGGCGGACCGCCTCCCCGCTCAGCGACCCCGCCGCCAACGAGCGCGCCCGCGAGCTGGCCCTCGCCCGCGGCCCCCGGCAGGCGGCCTTCGCGGACCGGCTGCTCGCCGACCCGCCCGCCGTCCGGGCGCTGGTGCGCCGGATGCTGGAGGACTGCGAGTCGGCGTTCTTCGCCGACGCCTGGCAGCGCGTCCTGCCCGGGCTGGCCGCGGACTCCCGGCACAAGGCCGACCTGCTCGCCCGCCGCGGCCTGGCCGAGGCCATCGGCGCGCTCTCGCCGTCCGTCGGCCTGGACGAGAGCGGCGGGCGGCGGCGGATCGTCATCGACAAGCTCCAGGACTCCGGCACCAGCGGCACCGACGGCAACGGGGTCACCTTCATCCCCACCGCCTTCGGCCGCCCCCACCTGCTGGCGGTGCACGCCCCGGGCTGGCGGCCGGTCCTGCAGTACCCGGTGGCCGAGGCCGGGCTGCCCGAGCCGGTCTCGCTCGCGCTGGTCCAGCAGCGGCTGGAGGCGCTCGCCCACCCGATCCGGCTGCGGCTGGCCCGCACCATCGCCCGCGGCCCGCACACCACCGGCGAACTCGCCGCGGCCTGGCAGTTGAGCGCCCCCGAGGTCTCCCGCCACCTGGCGGTGCTGCGCAAGGCCGGGCTGCTGGTCACCGAGCGGCGCGGGCGGTACATGCTCTACCAGCTGGACCTGTCCGGCAGCGCCCGGCTCGGCTCGGACTTCCTGGAGGCGGTGCTGCGGTGAGCGGGCCGTACGTGAACGAGGGGAACGGCGGGAACAGCGGGCGGCCGGAACACGTTCGTCCGGTCATGACCGACGACGCTCCTGAGATCCTCCGCTACGCCGCCTTCGCGATCCGCCCCGAGGGCGGCAACCCCGCCGGCGTGGTGCTCGACGCCACCGGACTGACCGCCGAGCGGATGCTCGCCGTCGCCGCCGAGGTCGGGTACTCCGAGACCGCCTTCCTGACCCCGGGCAGTGAGCAGGGCGCCTACCACGTGCGGTATTTCAGCCCGCTGCTGGAGGTGCCGTTCTGCGGGCACGCGACGGTGGCCGCCGCCGTCGCGGTCGCCGAGCGGTCCGGCCCGGGGCGCTACGTGTTCGGCACGGCGGCCGGGGACGTCCCGGTCGAGGTCGAGCGCGGCGCCGACGGCCTGCGGGCGACGCTCACCAGCGTCGAGCCGAAGGTCGAGGAGGTGCCGGCGGCGGACGTCGAGGAGGCGCTCGCGCTGCTCGGCTGGTCGGCCGCCGACCTGGACCCGGCGCTGCCGCCGCGGATCGGCTACGCGGGCGCCCGGCACCTGGTGCTGGCCGCCGGCACCCGCTCCCGACTGGCCCGGCTGGACTACGACTTCGACGGGCTGGCCGCGTTCATGAACGCCCGCGACCTGGTCACCCTGCAGCTGGTCTGGCGCGAGGCCCCCGAGGTCTTCCACGTCCGCGACCCGTTCCCGGTCGGCGGCGTGGTCGAGGACCCGGCCACCGGCGCGGCCGCGGCCGCCTTCGGCGCCTACCTGCGCGAGCTGGGCGCGGTGACCGCCCCGGCCGTGCTGACCCTGCACCAGGGCGAGGACCTCGGGCGGTGGGTGCGCTCGGTCCAGTACCACTTCGAGAGCAAGCACCGGCTGCTGGTCGACGCGCTGCAACTGCTGCACGCGGAGAACGAGCGCATCGCCCGCTCCCGTATCCGGTTCGATAGCGCGGAGCCCCGGGG